>CALVRZ010000005.1 GCA_944358875.1 uncultured Bacilli bacterium | reverse complement strand
TTCATAACTTGGTAATTGATATCACGCATAGAACGATCAGTAAATAATTTAGATGTATCGATGACTTTATCTAGTTTTAGGGTTATTTCTTCTTTATTAATAATACTATTTAAGACATCAACTTGTTTCTCATCGTGTTCATTACAATATTTTTCATATTCACTATACCAGTATGCATAATTATCACTTACACGATCTTTAACATAATCTCTTAGCTTTTTGACATTTTCATTATCGTAAGTAAATGGTCCTAAGCCTTTTAATTCTTCACGAATGGCTGCAAGATCTTCTTTTTCAAGAGGACCTCCGTGAACTTTATGAGTTCCTTCATATTTAGAATATTTGCCAATCGTTGTATTGATACCAATAAGGGTTGGTTTTTTGTTCTTTCTAGCAGTTGCTAGAGCTTTATTGATATCATGAACGTTTTCACCATTTTTAACATATAGGACATCCCAATCCATAGCTAAGAAACGATCCGATACTGTTTCTGTAAATGTTTTTTCAATATCTCCATCGAGACTTACTTCATTCATATCGTAGATAACAATTAAATTATCTAAACCTAAATTTCCGGCGAGTGAACATGCTTCATATGATATTCCTTCCATCATATCGCCATCGCCACAGAAAGCAAAGACATCATAATCAAATAGACTATTCTTTTTACTGTTGAAGTTGCTTTCTAAAAACTTTTCACCGATAGCCATACCAACGGCTGTAGCTAATCCTTGCCCAAGTGGTCCTGTCGTAACTTCGATGCGATCTTGAATGTTATATACAGGATGACCAGGGCATCTTGAATCTAGTTTCCGGAAATTCTTTAAATCTTCCATGGAAAATTCATCCATTACAACATGCATTGTTGCATATAATAAGGCAGATCCATGACCTGCTGACATGACGAAACGATCACGATTGACCCAATTATGTCTTTCTAAATCAAAATCTAATTCATTAGCGAATAAGGTATAGATAATAGGAGCCGCTCCTAGGCAAATACCTGGGTGACCACTTCTTGCATTATCAATCATATCTAATGATAATAAACGTATATCGTTAATTATTCTTTTTTCATTATACTTTGCCATAATTCTTTAACCTACTTTCATATTAATTATATCAGAAATTTAAAAAAATATAAATGCTTTTTGACAAAAATAAATTTTTAGACTTGTTTCTTTTGTTTCTTGGGAATGAAATTACCCGCAAAATGATATTTGTGACGGTTGATTACGTAGAAATATCCTAGGATTGAAAAACAAAAGGCTCCAATGAAATTGACAAATAAATCATCCATGGTATCGTCGATACCTATATCTAAATAACCATTGCTGATTACTGTCGATGTAAGATTATTGTTTTCATCTTTAGAATAAATTTCTGTGTATTGAATATCATCGATAACTACTACTTTATTGCTTTTATTAGGATCCAATTCAACTGTCGCTATTTTATTTACAATGGTATCTTTTTGCATGTCTAAATTTAGGAATCGATCGGATCCGTACTCAAAAAATTCCCAGACAACACCAATAGTCATGCTAAAACAAAAGGATACCAAGGCTAAAAAGACAGGGGATAATTTTATTTTGTTACTATTTTCGTTAAGCAAGTCGACAAGACCAAAACCGATACCGGCTGCTAAAAAGCCATTGATGGTATGAAGCATGGTATCCCAATATGGAATAAGACCATAAAAATTATTAATTTCACCTAAAATTTCAGCACTAAAAATGAAGAAAAAAATGATTGTTTCTAATAAATTAGGCAGTTCAATTTTAAATCTTCTTTGGATAAAGAATGGAATAGTAAAAAGAATTAATGATAGTATACAAAGAAAGGCATTATTATATTCGCCTCTTATTATTTGTAATATTAAACAGAACAAAAGGTAAAACAAGTTTTACCTCTCCTTGTCGTTACCTACAAGGTTTCCTACTGCAAACAGAAACAATTTCTGTTATTCATAGGCATAAACTCCGATGGTCGCCACCGTACTTTTTTAAAATTATTTATAGATATTCAAACTTATTTTATATTTATGTTTCAACTTTTATCATTAATTTTCTCTTTATATTTATTATTTTGTAATCACAACATAGTCTTTAATAACTTTTTTACATCACCTCCAATTTATTAGAGTATATCACGCAAACATATGTTTGTCAATATATTTTAGCTAAAAAAATATATTTTTGTTAAATTCCTATTGTATAAAATAACTAGAAAACGTAAAATAAAATAGACAATAATAGAACTTTTTTTAGTTTCATGATAAACTCTTTTAACTTCATTTATAAATTTTGACATACTACTTGCCTCCTAAGAAAAAGGATAAATAAAGTTATTTATCCCATAAATTTTGACTATACTCACCTGTTTGAATAAGGCTATTTATATTTTTGACAACTTTATCTATATCTTCTTTATATGTTATGCCTAACCATTTGGCATTTGTTGGAACGACGGAAACATTAACTTTGTTTTCATTAACTAGCTCAGCGACAATATCAGGAATTAAAAATTCACATTTTTCTAAATTATCTTTATTTTTTTCAAAGAATATTTTGATTTTTTCTTCTAAATATGTGAAGAGACTTGGGATAAAACCAAACATATTCATCGACACAACTTGATCTTTAGTAACAGTAAATTTTGCTTTTCCTGAAAGAGGTGTTGCTTCAATTACTCCATTTTGTTCTTGAACGTTACTTTCAATAATTTCGACTAATTCATCAGCATTAACTCGGCATATACCTCGCTTGACGGAACCATTTTCTGTTAGGGTGTTGGCTATTTGATAACCAACGACAGCATAATGATTTTTTTCTTGATTATTTTTAAGAAAATTGGCAACTTGGTGAAAGGCATCACGACCATAAAAATCATCAGCGTTGATAATTGCAAATGGTTCATTAATAACATCTTTAGCTGCTAAAATGGCATGTCCTGTGCCCCATGGCTTAGTTCTGTCTGTTAAATTAAGATATTCAATGGGAATAGCATCTTGCTTTTGAAAGACATAAGAAACAGAAATATGTTTTTCAACTCTAGAGCCGATTGTTTTTTTGAAAATATCATAATTTTCTTCTTTAATGATGAAGACAACTTTATCAAAGCCTTCTTTGATAGCATCATAGATAGAATAATCAATAATGAATTCTCCATTGGGGCCAACTGGCTCGATTTGCTTAAGGCCTCCAAAGCGACTACCCATACCGGCAGCCATAATAAGTAATGTCATATTATTTATCATCCTCTCTTATACATTCTTTGTTATTTCATTATAACATATTATAGGAATAATGCAAGAAAATGGTAATTATTAACTACCATTTTGTGCTTATTAACTATTATTTATTATTTCTGAATAGTTTTAAATTTTATTTTTAAAATTCAACATATTTATTAGTGTCATATATTTTACCATCAATTTCTAGATAGATGGAATATTCTCCTTCTAGACCTATTTCATTAATATATTTTGTAATAGTAATACCATTCTCATTTTCTTCATCGGTAAAGACATCTATACATAAAGCAGTATATGGTTTTTTGCTTATTGGCACGTTGTAAACTTTAGATGATAAGTTTTTATATAGAAGAATATTGACAGTAGTTCCTTTCTTAAATTGACCGGTGAAAACAAGTCTATCTTTTTCTTTACTAAAACTGATGTTGTGTTTTTCTTCAATTTCTTTTATATCTAATGAGTTTAGGATAGGTCCAATTTTCATCTTGGTCACTTCTGTTTCTCCTAGCGTTCCTAACTCTTTAGCCTCGGATAAATTATATTCATCATTACTATACAAAGGCATTTTTTCAACACGATAATTATTTGTTGGTAAAACTATTTCAAAAATCACTTTATCATTTAATAATTCAACGGTGTCTGACACAAGGCGATCATATCCTCCTAGACCGGCTGGTTGATTTTGAACTTCACCATTTTGATAGACAATTCCACCAGAGTGAACAATATAATGGTTTTCGGCTAAATAATCAACATCGGATATATATGGTGAATAGAATTCACTACCTCTTTCTTTGCCATATTCCCATATTTGTTCAATTGTCATATCATCAGTGTTTATTTTATACATAACTCCTCTTGTATAGCTATCAGTAGCACTTACGTATTCGTCTTTATTTTTAGATTTATTGTTGCCATTATCGAGAACAAAAACATAGCCTTCTGGAGTTATCATAGCGGCATGCTGACTCCATTGCCATTCAAAATTTTCACCGACAGGTGTAAAGAAATATTTTTGATATTCTTCACTCCAATTAGTTGGATCACCAATTATCCAATTCAACTTACCTGTTTCGTAATCAATATTTATAACTGCATCTTGATGACGCCCTGATAAAGTTATTGAATTTGTTGCTTCATCATACCAGACTGAATTGTTATGAAACCAATCATAAGCGGTCCAATTCTCACTTTTGCCATCTTCCATATTTAAAATATCTTTTAAATCATATTCTTTGATGATCTTGCCAGTATCACGATCTAATTCAACAATATAATCTTCAACAGTTCCTGCATCATTATTAAAATCATCAGTGGCTACTAATAAGTTACCATTTGGTAATTCGTCATAGTCATGATGATAACCACCTGGTAAACTATATTCAACATATATTTTTCCTAATAGATCAATCTCATATAGTCCTGTCATGTAATATGGTGAATTTACTCTTCTTTCGGTACTTATTAGCATATGACCATTTTCAAGTCTACTTATATCCCAAAGGGCATTAGTTGTTAAATACCATCTAACATCACCATTAATATCATAAGCACAGGTATATCCTTTACTTGATGGACTAAAAAAGTATAGCTCATTAGATAAATCTTCTTTTGATGATGTAACACTTGTCGGTAAAATAAAATCATCAGGTAATTTATCTGTTTGAATACTTAATGTTTTGCTTATTTTTTGATTATCTATTGTGTATTCAATGATAACTTCATTTTCATAATTAGGATAAAGGCCGTAGATTGGTAACAAATGTTTTGTGCCTTTAGAAAAAGTCTGATTATAAGTAGTATGTTCATCTTTACCAACAATAGTTACATGGGGTGATACTTCAGTTTCTGTTTCAAAAATTACTAATGCTGTCAATGGGGATATGTGATAGGGATTTAAAATTATGTTAGGATTATCAATGGTAAATCCTTCGGTTTCAAATTCCTCCTCATAATTATTTTGCATAGCAATAAGGCTATCACTAACTTCTAGTTTTGAATAATTTTTACTTTGGTCGTCTAAGTACCAAGCAATAGTTATAATTAGCAGTATGAGTAAAAATACAACTATAGCGATCATTACTTTCTTTTTTTTCATATTCTGTACCTCTCTTCCATCTAAATTTTACTTTCTTTTATTTTAAAAAGCAATAAAATGGTAGTTGAAAAAACTCAACCTATAGTTGAGTTTCCTATTCTGTGCAACTTTTATCTAGTGATAATGGCACTTTATATGATGTGACTTTATTGTTTTTATCAGTAGCGTTAATTACTAAATATAGACTATTGTTAGAATATTCTTTACAGGTTCTGGTGTAATTATCGATATTGAATTCTACTTTTTTGAGGAAATCTTCTAAAGTAAGTGGTACTTCTTCTTCGTAGCTATAACTACTTATCTTATTTTCAATGTTATTGCTTGATTCATATAAATTACACTCTATTTTTTGATAATTGGTGGTATCACTACCTCCACAGTAATCTATTTCTGAAATGTATATAGATGACTTTTTGGTATTATAAGCAATGCTACCAGAAATAGTGAATTCATTACAATTCGAAGTTAGAGTTTTAAATTCAAAGTCTTTATCGTGAGTTAACAATAAAATAATTATTATTGATAAAAGGATGATAATAGCAATTGTTAAAATTAGAAGGATTTTTTTAGCATGACTCTTTTTCTTGGTTGGTGTTATCTTACCATTTAGAAAATCATCGAGATCGATATTAAAATCTTTACTTATTTGTTTAATTAAAGCAATATCAGGAATGTTTTTACCGTTCTCCCATTTGCTAACGGCTTGATAGGTCACTCCATATTTGGCCGCAAAAGCCATTTGAGTTAAATTGTTCTTTTTTCTAATTTCTTTAATTATTTGACCGATTTTTTCTTGATTCATCTGGGCGTACTCCTTCTTTCTTTTTTTAGTTTTCTGAATATAATTATATCATGAATGTTATTACTTGTAAATTAGTGGGGATACCTATTTTTATTTAGAAACTTTTTCTTTTTTAGTAATTATTAGTTGTTAGTGCACGACATTTTTTTAATGCTTCATATCATATTAGTGTGAAAGGAGTTAAAAATATGAATGAAGAAATTATGAATAATTGTGAAGACAATCGTCCTAATAAGCCAAAAGACGAGTGCTTATGTAAAGTAATTGACTGTCTATGCAAAAATGGTCCTACTGGACCTACTGGACCTCGCGGTGCTACTGGAGCAACTGGGGCAACTGGTGCTACAGGACCTACTGGACCTCAAGGTGTGACTGGGCCTACGGGTGCTACCGGGGCAACTGGTGCTACAGGACCTACGGGGCCTCAAGGTGTGACTGGACCTACGGGTGCTACTGGTGCTACAGGACCTACTGGACCTCAAGGTGTAACAGGACCTACGGGTGCTACTGGTGCAACTGGAGCTACCGGGGCAACTGGTGCTACAGGACCTACTGGACCTCAAGGTGTAACAGGACCTACGGGTGCTACGGGTGCAACTGGAGCTACCGGGGCAACTGGTGCTACAGGACCTACTGGACCTCAAGGCGTAACAGGACCTACGGGTGCTACGGGTGCAACTGGAGCTACCGGGGCAACTGGTGCTACAGGACCTACTGGGCCTGGTACTACATTAGATAGTTATGCTATGGTTCATGATAGATCAGATTCTACTGTTGGAGTACAACAACCTGTAATGTTTCAAACAGTAAACATTTCAAACAAAATTTCTTATGATCCTAATACAGGTGACTTTTCTATCCCTGAAGCAGGTATTTATTTGATACACTGGTGGATAAATGTTCGTCACAGTGATAAAAAAGATGCTAGTTGTGAACCTAAGGCTTTAGGTATTGAACTTCACCAATATTGGCCTACTGATGTATTAATTGCACATTCTTCTACGCATAATAGATTAACTTGTTGTGATACTGGTACAATTAATGGAACTGCTATATTTGAAGCTTTACCTGGTGCAAGTTATAGATTGATTAACACATCAGATGTTGATATAAAATTAGTTCCAAATGACTTATATTCAGCTGCGGTTTCTATTTCAAAAATATTCTAAAGCAAAAAGAAGTTACTTTATTGTAGCTTCTTTTTTATTGTAGCTTATATATCCAATTTTTGATTTCTTCTTTTGGAGTTTCTAAATCATTACCATTGAATTTTATATCAATATAACTATTGATTGGTAAATATTCTTCAAAGTCTTCAACAGTATGTCCTAACCAGCCACCATTAGTTATGAATATATCAACTTTTTTATTTGGTAAATTCTTTTTTTCGAGAAATGACCTAATGACAGGGCTCATACTGTACCACCATACAGGCGTGCCAATAATAATTTTATCATAGTCATTAAATTCAATATCGATATCATTTATTTCAATTATTTCTTTTGTATTCATTTTTTCTTCTTCGTCATCAACTAATTGTTGATAATTGGTTGTATATGGAACTTTGGGTGTTAATTCTAAAAGTTCAAAATTGGTTTGCTCTTTAATCATATTTGCTATTTGTTTAGTATTACCACCATAAGAATAGTAAATTATAATTCCTTTGTGTTGCATTTTTTCCTCCTTTATTTTTTAATTATTATCTCAAAATTAGTTTCAGGAATAATAAGATTTTTTATTGGATTATTTAATGCTGTTTTTCTAGTAATATCTTGCATATGAGTAGCAATAATTGTTTTATTTGGATTTTTTTGACAAATATTGTTTATATCATTATATCCCATGTGTTTATCGTTTCCATTTTTGGCTAAACTCATATCTAATATAGCTGTATTTGTCTTTTGAACTAAATAATCTACTTCTTGACAATAAGATGAATCACCAGATAAAGCTAAGTGGCAACCCTTAATACTTACAATATATCCAAATGACGGTTTTATTTTACCATGCTCAACGTTTGTTATTTCTATTTCAATATTATTTACTTTTATTTTTCCTTCTGATGATTGTTCAATAAATTCAATTTAAATCAAGATAGATAGTTTTGTTTTTGTATTTGATGATACCAATATGCATGATAATCTTTATTGCTTATAATTTGTCATATTCTTCATCGCTTACAGGTTCACACCATTCATTTGATGCGTTTTCTCCTGTGACTTCAATAGCAATATGGCTAAACCATGAATCTTTGCTAGCACCATGCCAGTGTTTGACATTAGCAGGAATAACGACGATATCACCTGGTTTTAATTTTCTTGCTGGTTCGTTTTCTTGTTGATAAAAACCTTGGCCATCAACACAAATTAAGATTTGCCCACCACCTTTAGTGGCATGATGAATGTGCCAATTATTACGACATTTAGGCTCAAATGTTACATTAGCTAAGGAAATGCTGCTTTCGCCTGGCTTTGTTAATGGTTTTAAATAAGAATTACCAATAAAATACTTAGCATAAGCAGTATTAGGTTCACCTAAACCAAACATGCCACCATGTTCTTCTTTACTTTCTTCATCTGCATACACTTCTTTGGCTAGATTAAAAACAGCCCAGGCATTTGGCCAACCAGCATAAAAAGCCGCATGAGTAATAATTTCAGCCATTTCCTCTTTGGTTATACCATTATTTTTGGCATTAATAAGATGATGTTTTAGGGAACTATCAATTAAGCCTTTTCCCATAAAAACACATATGGTAACAAGAGATCTATCCCTTAAAGATAGTTTATCTTCTCTTGACCATACTTCTCCAAATAATATATCATCGTTTAATTCTGCAAATTTTGGAGTGAATTCTCCTAATTATCTCTACCTGCAGTTTGTTTTATCATATTTGTTTCCTCCTTTTATTTATGAAATAATTTTAATTAATTATTTCACACTTTTTTATCATACTATATATTTACTATTATTATTTTAACGATTATTTTTTAGTAATCTTTTTTGTTCTTGTGTCGATTGTCTATCTAAGCTAAATAATTCTGAATAAAGATACATTTTTCTAAATAATTTATCATCTTTTTGGCATCTTTCATTGATACGTTTCTTTATACCATCAGATATTATGTTACTTGGAATATTGACGATGAATCCACAGTGTGGACATAACTGATAATATTGGTTATTTGGCCCAACGAAAATTTCTTCCTCTTTGATGGTAAATGGCTTGCCACAGGAAGTTGTATTTTCGGGACGTTTTAACATTTTATTTGGCTCAGCATTTTTTATCTCTAAATTACAATCAATTTCTAAATCACATGGTAGTTCATCATGATAGTCTAAATATATTCGTTGTTTTTCACTTTCCATAAAAATGGAACTATTATATTCATATAGTGGTATTTTATTTACAGCTATAATAAATGAATTTTTTATTACACCAATGTCTTTTCTGTCTCTTGTAGCAATATGATTTTGCATTCTAATGCTTATATAACCACAATCATGAAGATTTAGATTTCTACCACTAGTGTATACTTTACCATCATTTTTATAGCGATATAACCTATAATATTCATCGAGAACAAATAATTTATTTTTTTTATTGGTTAAATCGCCTGATTGTTCTTCAATGTAATTACCTACGACTTTTAAGATGTTTCCAATGTTTAACTTTTCTTTGAAATAAGTTTCTGCCTTGTTTTTCTTTGTAACTAAGGCTATTCCTTGTTTGACTTTGGCTAAATATTCTTTATCATTTTTATTTTCTTCAGTTAGTTGATAAAGTTTACTTTCCTCCATATGTTGATCAGATAAAAGAAATTCTTCAAAGATGGGTACAATACTGTCTAGTCTATTTAATTTCAAATATATTAATGGAGCACTAATTAGGTTGCTTTGTTTATGAATTGTGCGTAATGTTTCTTGGTATTCTTCTTGGGATTGTTCATACATATATGGTGCTAAAATAAATAAAGCATTTTCATATAAGTATCTGTATCTTTTGATTAATTCTTGTTTAGCTTCTTCGATTTTCATTTTTTACCTCACTTTAATTACATAATTAATTATATCATATGACTAGGACGTTGCAATACTTATTTCGTATTTTGGTGAGTTTTTTTCCATTCTTTGATTTGTTCTAATCTTTGTTTAAAGCGTATTTCATTACCTTGGATTGTTGGATGATAGTATGTTTTTCCTAATAAAGAAGGTGGTAAACATTCCATGGTTGTTAGTTTATCTTTACTGTCATGAGCATATTGATATCCTTTACCATAATTTAATTCTTTCATTAATTTTGTAGGAGCATTTCTAATAACTAATGGAACGGGTTCAGCAAGCATTTTTTTAGCATCAGCGCTAGCTAGTTGATAAGCAATATCACAGGCATTTGATTTGGGTGCTAAAGACATATAAATTACTGCTTCAGTTAAATGAACATTGCATTCCGGCATGCCAATAAAATGACAAGCATGATATACATTAATAGCAACATTTAGGGCATTCGTATCGGCAAGCCCAATATCCTCTGATGCAAATCTGGTAATCCTTCTTGCGATATAAATAGGATCTTCCCCTGCTTCTAGCATTCTGGCAAGCCAATAGACGGCAGCATCTGGGTCACTATTTCGCATTGATTTATGAAGAGCGGAAATTATATTATAATGTTCTTCACCATTTTTGTCATATAGTAATGTTTTTTTAGTTATGCATTCTTCAATATTATTTTTAGTAATAGTTATACTACCATCTTCATTTTCATCACTATTAGTAACAATCATGTCTAAAGTAGTTAATGCTGATCTGGCATCACCATTGGCAAAGTTAGCTATTACTTTTAAATATTCATCAGATATATTGATTTTTACCTGACCAAATCCCCTTTCATCACTGATAGCTCTTTTTAATAAGATCAAAATATCTTCATTAGACAATTCTTTTAAAACAAATACTCTACATCTTGAAAGTAAGGCATTATTAATTTCAAAAGAGGGATTTTCAGTAGTGGCGCCAATTAAAACAATAGATCCTTTTTCAACGAATGGTAAGAAGGCATCTTGTTGAGCTTTATTAAAACGATGAATTTCATCGACAAAGACAATCGTTTTTATACCTAATTTTTTATTGTTATCAGCGTCTTCCATGACTTTTTTTATTTCCTTAATTCCGGAAGTAACAGCTGAAAAGGTAATAAATTCTGATTTGGTTTCTCTAGCGATTATACGAGCTAATGTGGTCTTACCTACACCAGGTGGTCCCCAAAAGATCATGGAAGAAACGTTGTCACTTTCAATTATTTTTCTTAGAATTTTATTTTCTCCTAATAAATGAGTCTGGCCAACAAATTCACTTAGATTTCTAGGTCGCATACGGGATGCGAGGGGTTCGTTAGTGGATATTTCAAATAGTGATGTTTGCTCCATATTTTCACCTCTTAATTTTCCTACATGTATATGATATCATTCAAACAATTGTTTGTCAATTGCTTTAGTAATTTTATAGCAATCTTATATAGGCTTTTTAAAGTCATATTCTTAGTTTAATATGACGATGTTCTAGTTAAATGGTATGGTTTATATTTCTTAGTTTTATCTTGACCTTTACTCCATATAAAATCATTTATATCTATTCGATCAATGCTTTTATCTATTTGCTCCCAGATATGATTTATGACAATAATCATACTAGCCCTAATCTCAACTTCATATTCACTATTTTCTTCTATTTCGTTTTTTGACTCTAATAATGAAAATAATTCATTATTATATTCTAAAATACCTAACCCCTGCATTACTTGTGGTATTTTATAGTCAGCACAACCAACTAAATTTGAATAATCAACTTTAATATTTTCTTTATTTTTAATGACATGGAGTATGTCAGATACTAATAATTGGGCTAATTTATGAAAATATATGGTTTGTCCTTTATAAGTCCTAGTATCGTCAAAATTAGTAAAATTTTCATGGATTACTTTAAATATTTCTTTATCTTTAGTTAAATTACTAATATAGTTATAAAAATTACCATTCATTTTGTTATTAACTATTTTGGCAATATTAGTTACTATGTTATATCTTTCTTCTAGAAGTGGTATAGTAACATTTCCTTTTAAAATTTCTTTAAATTCTTCTAGTGTCATATGTTCTAACTTTTGATAGACTTCTGAGCTATCATGACCATTAAACAAATTAAAAATACAATGTAATAGTGCTATTCCACCATCTAAATATTCACCATTCGCATCAATTGTCCATTTGGGATTGCCCCAAAAAGAGAAATCAATTGAGTCATATATCAGTAAAAAATTAACTATATCTTTAGTACTCATATCATACACACTATAAGGTACTTTAGTTAAATAGTGAACATTATCAAAAACTAATAGTTCATCAATTAATTCTTTAATTTTAGCATAATTAATTTTTACATGGTTGGCATTATCAACGACGAATTTGCATGTAGGTATTATTTTATCTAGCATAGTTAGTCACTCCTTTTGGATTTATTATACCATACTTATTTAGAAAATTTTTTATTAAATTTGTTAGGTACATTTTATTATCATGAAGTTTATTAATAGCTTAAAACTTTGACAATAGTATTAGTATTTTTGATATATAACATAACAAAAATGGAGTCTTTCGGTTCCTTCAGAGACATTAAGATTATGTCTCTTTTTTACCATATTTAGTGTAATTTTATATTTTATTAATTTTATATTATCTTTTTCTAATTAATTGCTTTTGAATGTTTTTTAAATCAGGGTTTTCATCTTGTAAAATTTGTTTAATAATAGCTATTGTCTGTTCTAATTTTTCCTTTTCTTTTTCAAATTCTAATTTTTCCATAAAAATTCCCCCTTATATACGAGTCATTATCTGATTATAATTGATTCAAAATATTTTTCTTGAAATTCTGTTAAGGCTCTTATGGCATCATCTGAATAGTCTTTACCATCTTTTGAAACAATTAATTTATCATCATCATCATTTGTACGATGTATGATAGCAATTACTTTACCACTGCTTTTTTCTACTGGTTCAAATTCTCCAACTAAATAAGCATCTAATTCTTCATCATCTCCACTTACAGTGTTAGGAATGAATCCATAATTTATCATATACATAAACCCATGTTTAGGGTGCCTTGTTCCTAATGGTCTATCTATTTCTATAGATACTTCCTTCCCTAAATAATCTTTTGCATTTACTTTTTCCATATTATTTCCTCCATTCATTTTTATAAAGTAAAATTACTTCTGTTATTTATTATACCATATAAAAGTGTATTATTAGATAAATTTAACTTTTTTAATAAAAAATGTTACCTATTTGTTGCCTAAAAGCATATTTTTAAAATAGCCAGTCTTCGCAAACCATTATATTTCCTAAAAAAAGTAGTCGGCATACTTTAATATGCCGACTTTCAGGGGGCAATTTAATAAAAAAAGAGGATTATCAAAAATCCCCGTAATATCGGCATACAATTAATTTTAAGTTTAATAAAATTTAACTAAAAATTACGAAATTTAGTACAATTTGATGGGTGGCTGATGGGTAGAAATACTTATGCTATTTCAATATCAAATCCAATACTTTTCAACTTATTTGATAAATCTTCTTGATAACTACTTGTTTTATCTTTATTTATTAACAATACCAAATTTTTTTTTGCTCTTGAACATCCAACATAAAATATTTTATATGCTGTTAATATACCAGAGATATTTCCTTTTTTTAATAAACTCTTTAAATTTGTAACTTTTTTGTTAGCAATATATTTAAAATATTTTTTTTCTAATAATTTAAATAATTCATTTTCTCTAAATTCATTATACATTTTATTAATAATTAAATCTATTTGAGTTGAATAAATAGAATATGTTTCAGCTGTTAAAGCATTTATTTTCATATTAATAACTTTTTCAATATCTAACAAATATTTCAAATATGCATCATTAAATTTTTCAAATTTAATGATGTCTATATTTTTTTGGCTAAAATAATTATAAAATTCATACATTTGAACGTTTGGATTAGACGATGATTCAGAAACAAATATTATATTGTCATGACCCTCACCTTTTACCCCATGTTGTGTGGAACAATCAGATTCAATTGTATAATTACAATAGTTCTTAAATTCAATCAACTTAGTATTTAATACTTTCTCATACTCTTGATTTGAAACTATAAAATCGTAATATTCTTGTTTCAAAACATTTATTTTACTAAGAAAATCTAATATAGTATTTTCATTATTTTCATATTCACAAGCAACGTTTGCAAAAAATTTTTTTAATTCTTCAATTTGCTTAAAATTGTATGTTGTTATATTATTTTCATTAAAAATTTTGTTATATTTTTCTATTATTCTAGCAATAGCACCATAATTGCTTTTATAATAGCATTCAACAATATTTTTTACTAAATACATTGGTTTAAATAAAATATCAGCATTTTCATCGATATTACTATTTAGTGCATCATTAACATTATACTTACCATTATATGAATACTGGTCAATTAATGATATTGAATTATATAAATTTATTGAGCCTATTTGCTCATATTTTTCCTTATTAAGTAAAAATAATTTATAATAATTTGTATATTTTTTTATTTCTAAATTGTAGTTATTTGTAAAAATGCATAATATTTTAGAATCATAATTAACAAGCTTACCTTTTGCACTTTGCACAAATTCTGAATCATGATAAATATTATTTAAAACATTAACTATTTTCTTTGAAGATCTATAATTATTATTTAATTTAATACTTTTATTAAAAGAAGTTAATACATTATCAAAAGAAATATCGTATTTATCATATATTTGTTGCATTTTATCACCAAATAGAAATAGTTTAGCTTTAGAATATTTTAAAGAATTATAAAATAATTTTAACACACATGAAGGAGTATCTTGATATTCGTCAATAAAAATATAATTAAACATATTTGCTAATTTAAATTGGATTACTGAATACCTTTTAGAAAGTAAATAAACGAATTCAATTAGACAATCATGAGATAAACCGCCATATAGATAGCTATTATAATTTGTTTCATTATAATATAAGGTATCTATATTATTTCTGACAACATCAATAGTTATATTATTACCATATTTTTCTTTATATTTTTCAATCTTTTTTTTATTTTTTTCATCTTCAGGAAAATTAATTATTTTTTCTATTTCACAACCATATAGTTCAAAATAAAAATCAATAACTTCCTTTTTACAAAAGTAGGCATTTATAAATCCACTTATAAACGAATGAATCGTATATACTTGCAAATTATTATTATCGCTATATTTAAATCTGTTTATTAACTCTTCTGCTGCTCTATTGGTATATGTTATACATAATATCTTACATCTAGAATCAGTTATACTCAATTCTAATATTTTATTATGAATAAAAGTTGTCTTTCCACTTCCGGCCGGAGCGTTTATCAAATAAAATCTATCATTCATTTTCTAACCACTCCAATCCTTTTTGTATGTAGTAAGGTATCATTTTCAAATATTTATTACTTAAAATTACAGAATACATAAAATCAGTTTTATTCTGTGAAGAACTATTAATAATATCTCTAATACTAACGGCTCCATCCGTTCTTGGAATTGAAAAGCGAATATTATTTTCTTTTCTAATTTTTTTCCAATCATTAGTCGTTTTTGTGTCCCAAATATTCATATCTAAATATTTTGTTAACATTGATTCTTCTAAAGTCCTAGAATAGTTATCCATTTCAGTTTGAGTAAAAATTCCAATTATCTCATTCTTTTCTTCTTTCAACCAGTTATAAATATCAGAAATTTTTATCTCATCACTTACCAAATCTAATTCAGTACTATCATCAACATTTGATTCTTCATCAGTTAGATTACACTCTTCAACTTGAAAATCGAGATTTGACATTAATTTATTCAAATTATTATATGAATAATTAATAGTTGCATTAGAAGAATGTGATTTTAAAATACAATCTTTATCTACATATCTTTTTTTGTAATCTATATCAGTCAAAACAAGAGTTTTTATATTTAAAAATTTAATAATATCAAAATAGTTTTTTGCATATGCACCACCTACTTGAATAAATGAAATATAGTCTTTGTATAATTTATCAAATTTATCTTTTATAATGCGTTTCAAAAATATTCTTTCTGAATCTCCCTCAAAAAGTATTACTTTATTAGAAAAGATAATATTTGGCAATCCTACATTAAAGAAAAAGTCATAAAATTCTATTTTACTAGTCAAAGAATCATATTTTTTATCTTTTATACTATCCACAAATTTTCTTAAATCATATATCTTAGATGAAAAAATACTCTTTGTTCCCCTAACAACTCTAATCTTACTTAAATTATTAATGCTATTTATAATATCTGTAGAGTGAGTGGAGACAATGCATTGAGGACTATTATTCTCATAATATGACATAATTTTTGTAAAAAATGAATATTGCATTTGCGGATGCATGTGTGATTCAGGTTCTTCAATAATCATTATATTTACTTTAGAATCATCTATATTATCCTCAAAATTTTGTTGATACATATGCAAATACACCATGTTACTATATCCTAATCCCTGAGAAGACTCTCCTAATAAAAAACTATCTATACTATATTGTACTTCTGATACATCCTTCAATAATGCATTAATATCACTTGTATCTGGATTAATAAGTAAATTAACCTCAGCAAAACTTTCACTACCTGATGTTTCTTTAACAGAACTATTAAACTTGTTCATACTTTCAGTAACTATTATATTTTCAATTTCTTCATCTTCAAATTTTTGAATTAAAGAATCAGAAATATTATCCATTTTTTTTACAAAATCTTCTTTTTTAGATGCAATATCTACCATTGATTTACTCAATGAATTATTAGAATCATTCTTTATATCATCTAATTTTCTTAATGCATTTATTATTTTTATATTAAACAACGATTTAAATTCTTTTTTTGTAATTGTACTTTTTTCTAAATATTTAGAATTAGTGTAATAATATTTTTCTTCTATTGAAGTTTGAATAATATTTTTGATTATTTTTTTTATTGATTTCTCTTTTTGAATATTTTTTATACCAGAATTATTATATCTATCAGATATTTTCTTATTAGAATTAATCAAATTCTTTTGAAAAAGATTTAAATTTAATTCACATTGGTAAACAAAATAAACAGAATTGTTTTCGTCCAATTCAAATGAATACTTAATTATATCTGATAAATTATCTTTATCCCTATCATAAGAAACTTCAATATTTATTTCAGGCAAAAAATTTTTAAAAGATATTGATTTATCATTTAAAAAATTTGTTAATTCCTCTATTAATTCAAAGCCTTCTTTTTTCTTATCTAAAACATTTTTATAACACTCATAAAAATCATTTATCCAATTATTAAATAACGAAATATTTAATTCTGAAATTTCTATTTTATCTTTATTTTCAGTAAAAAGAAATTTTAATACTTCAATAATTGATGTTTTACCAGAATTATTTGGTCCAGCTATCAATGTAATATCATCTTCTAAAGAAAGCTCTACATCTAATAATCTTTTATAATTTTTAATATTTAATTTTTTTAACTGCATAATTTATACCTCTTTCATAAGAAAATGAGTTTTTCCCTTAACATCAATGTAATCTTTATTACATTATTTTATGACGTTATGACATTAATAAACAATGTAGTTCAAATCTTAGTAAAATAGTACAAAGTCATTTCATTAAAAGATATCATCTAATGTCGTATTTTCTTTTGCGTTTAATATTTTATTAATATTCGTATAAACTCTACCTTGAGGTGCTTTTGAGGGATTATTTTTATTTAATCTTATAGGATTTTTTAATTCTACTGCCTTATCCTTAAAATAAATAATATACTTTCCTGTGTCTTTATATAAATCTATATTTGATATCTCAGCATAATGCGTAATTGCCCCAATAGGGCTTTTTTGATACGCTGCAATATATTTTATCTTATCAAGCTTATTTATTCCTATTGATATCGCATACCAACAATTGTTATTTATAAATTCTTCATTAAATCCTTCTTTTTCAGCTGGTACTATTATAGTATCAATATCTTCACTAGGTATGCCATCTTGTACCTCACTGTCAATATTAAAAGGTTCAAATGCGTATTGAATAGAATCCCCACACACAAACTTTTTGAATTCCAAGAGTTCGATTTTAAATCTAAATAATGATTTTGCTTCTCTTAGCTCATCCGTTATTTCATCAACAGGAATGATAATAGCAATATCGTTTTTGGAAATTATATCAGTAAGCATATCATCTGAATTTCTATATCCGGCATTTACTGCTATTGAATCCAAGTTATATCCTAAATTGTTAATACTTTCAATTATGATATTTTTTAAAGAATGCATATTAAATTTATAATTCAAAGCGAATTGTAATAATTGGGGCCCAATATGGTCTCTAACTGAATGACCTTTTAATTCGTTTTCTACAAAATATAGTCTTGGATTTTTTTCATAAGTATAATCAAATAAATAACCATCTGGAATAGAATCATTTCCATATTTTCCTTTAAGTCTCTTTTTTATATTTATATAAATTGTTTTTTTACCAAATAATTCCTTTGAATTTTTTACAATATCCTCTTCAAATTCCTTTTCATGTTGATATTCATATTCAATAAATTCTTTATTAGCAAATAATAACCTCATAATACCTCCATCCTTAATCATTTCAAAGTCTTTAAAATACCATTATCTAAATCATCAATGTTATAAATTGTTTCTAATTCGTTGAATGTTTCTTCTAAATTTTTTCTCGCACTTATCCATCCTTGACCGTCAGTACACCAAATAAATGTTACTCCATTAACCTTTTTTGACTCCTCAGCAAGCATTTTATAACTTCTAGCAGTTTCATTTAATTTTGAACCACCACTTGCATAAAAATTAGTTTCTATAACATATACTTGATTTTCTGTTTTAATAACAAAGTCGAATCTCTTTGTTGATGTGTTATTTCCAGACATAGATGATAAATCTAAGTTCCATTTTCTTTCTATATCTGATAAATACATTTCTTTAAAATAATTTATACCTTTTTCATATCCAGCTTTTACTATATAGCCTTCAACCAAATCTTCCATTAGATGTCCACCACGATTTTTTCTACCATTAGAATCAAGTCCAACTTCAACGCCTAAAACATAATCATATAAATTATTTATGATATGATTTTGTAGCAATTCAAACAAGCCTGTTTCTCTCATAAATTTAACATAATCACTAATAGAATATACCAGTTTATTAAAAGTAAATAAATATTCATCCATATTATCTTTAACAAATATTTCATTTGATCTTACTGCAAGTAATAATGGAATAACTTCTAATGTTTCAGGATATTTAATAATAATATTTTCAAACTCTTTTTCAATATCCTTACTACCTATTAATGAATTTAAAATATTTAGTTCTACTTTATATTTTTCAGCAGCTCTATATATTTTTTCAAAATCAACATAATATGTATAATTTGAAATACTAGATTTAAATTTACTTAACCATTCATTAAAATTTCTATTCATTTTATAACCTCCTCTAATAATTTTTTTTGTTTCTATTAATTTTACTTAAAAGTGTGGAAACAATTCTCTCTATTTTTTTTAACTCAAATTCTACATCTCCTAAATTTTCATCATTTAATAATTTATTTGCAAAATTTTCATCAGATATTTTCTTTCTAAAATTTGATACTAATTGATAATTGTTATCCATCTTTCCAGAACTTTCTACGATTTCATATGCAGAATATAAATCTTCTTCACCTTTAACAATATCTCTTAATGTCTTTTTGGATAATTTATCATTTATTTTTGCTATATCTCCAAGTTTTCTAATATCAATAGCCATTTTTATTCTATTATTTTTTATGTCATCTATTATTTTTTCTTCCAATTCAGGAATTTCTTCAAAAGCCTTTCTTATGCCTCTATTTTTTAACAATTCTTCATAATAACTCCATTTATTAGGATGATTATCATTCTTGTCAATCATATAAGTATATACATCTATCAATTTTTTTATATAAGATACTGTAATCCCTAGCTCAGATGCTAGTAATTCCTGTGATTTATTAGATTCTTTTAAAGTTCTATAAAGATAACCTGCTTGTTCATAGGGCTCCCAATCTTTTCTTCCAATTATATGATATTGACCTAGTAAAGCAAATACTGCTGACTCTGGTATATCAGAAGGCAATAAAATAACACTAATTTTAGCCCACTTTATTGGATCTTGTTTGTTCAACATCCTATAAGCTGCTAACCTACTATTTCCCTCAAGAACAACAAAATCACCATCTCTTACTATAATAGGATCTATTAAACCACCATTTGATTTTATTGACTCTTTTAATTGTTTAACATGATCTGCTCTACACATAACTTCTTCTATTGTTTCTTGTGTTGGTTTTTCATCACTTATATTTAAAACTGAATACACACGTGGATTTTCAGGAAAAAACATTAATTTTTTTTGCTCTAATTCACATCTTTTTATTGGATATTTTTCTTTACCAATCATTAACGTATCATCAATTATATTTTCCATAAAATCATTCCTCTACTTCTAATATTTTTTTAATTAATTCATCATATGAATAATCTGCTATATTTTGATAATCAGCTTTCGAAATATCATTTTGTACTAACGAAGCTGCTTTTTCTTTACTTAATAGTAGCTTATGAATCCATTCATCAATACTTCCTTTTATCATAATATTATATATATTGCATTCTTTAACTTGAGATATTCTATGAATTCTATCTTGTGCTTGAAGATAATCATCTAAACTAAATCCTCTATCATAAAAAATCGCATTATTTGCAACAGTTAAAGTTAATCCTTCTTTTGCAGACTGTGGTGTAGCAATCAATACTTTGGCATCACCTTTTTTAAATTCGTTAACAGAATGATTTCTATCTTCCGTAGACATACTACCACTTATTTTTACAGCATTATATTTTTTATATTTATCACAAAAATAATTAACATTATAAATATAATTAGTCCATATAATTACTTTTTCATTTCTATTTATTATACTTTTTACCAAAGAATCTAATTCAAGTTCTTTGCCAGAAATATATGTAATGTCTTCATTTAACATTTTAGGATTTGAAGTAATTTGTTCTAACCTTAAAATTCTCTTTAAAATAGATGAAGCGTCATCAATCGATTTTTTATTATTGATTTTTAATTCTATTATCAATTCTTCTCTTAATTTGTTGTAAAGTTTGCTTTGTTCTGGCGTAAACATAGTCCAAACATCTATATACTTTTTTTCAGGTAATAATATCTTTGCAGATTTTTTTGTTTCTCTTATACTAAAATCATTTATTTTTTGAAAAATACTGGAAATAAAATCTTCAAATTCAGTTCTTTTTTCAGCACTTTTTGCAAGTTTATTTGTCAAATCAGATTTAGATTTAAATTCTTTAAATGAGTCTCCTAAACTTTTTCCACCATCCAAAAAATAAATTTGAGACCAAATATCATATGGTCGATTTGCTACTGGGGTACCAGTCATTATTATTTTTTTCTTAAATAACGATGATAACTCAAAAAAATCCTTTGTAAGTTTTGAATCAGGATTTTTTAATTTCGCAGATTCATCAATTATGATTGCAACATTTCTAGATTTTAAAAATAATTTAAATCTTTTTAATTCCATAGAAATTGTTTCAAAGTTTGTTATTATTAATTTTGTAGGACTATTAAAAACATAATAATTACTATTACGATTATTATCCAAAATTTTTGTTTTTAAATAAGAATGTATACTAGTTTCTTCTTCCCAATTTTTAACTAGGCCTTTCTTTGTGACAATAAGAACAGTATCTATGTCTTTTTCTGATAACCAATATAAAGTTAAATCTAATGCAATCTTTGTTTTACCAAGTCCTTGTTCATGAAAAATCGCACCATAATCTAAATTTTTAACAAATTCTACCGCTTGTTCTTGATAAACAAAAGAATTAAATTTTGATTCATATTTAGGTTCATTTTTTATATTAATCTTTTTCATAACTCCTATATACTCCCATCTCATTTATTACAACAATTTTCAAATTATTATTGTCACTTGCAAGTTTATTAATTATTCTACATGCAGTTTTTGTTGTTTGCCATGGAACTGCAATTATAAAGATACACATATATTCACTTGAATAATTCTTTAAACAATTTAAATACGAAATATATTGTTGCATACTATGTTCTCTTTGAAAATCTTCATCCGTCTTTGCCTCACCAATTATCAATAAATTATTGTACTTATAATATAAATCAGGAATAAATCCTTCAGGCATTCTTGTTACATTACCAGAAACTTCAAATATATCGCTTTCGATTAAGCTCTTTTCAACATTTTTACAACTAATAACATATTTATATATTTCTTTTACTAAATTATGATGTTTTAAAGATTCCATTATTCCTTAGCTGATATATCATTTACAAACCAATCTAAATTTTCTTTTAAATCAGTTAAATATGATTTAATCTCATTGTTTTCATTTTTTATATCTTTATAATCTTTTAAAGGCATATTATTCATTCTATTTGTTAATTCAACACACAATTGCTCAAGAGACACAGCCTTAAGATCTTTATACTCTGGTTTATTTGTAATTGTTTTTTCATAAGCCTCTTTTATATTAGATTTTAGCAATACTTTTGTAGCTTCTTCATCCCTAAGTATTTGTGGCAATTTACGAACATTAATAGCAGTATCAACATTACCATTTATAACCCATTTTGCATAATCCTCCATAGTATAATTTGCTAACAATGCTGTTTTTACACTAGAATTTTGTAATTCAAAGAATTTAGAAAATTCTCTTTGATCAAATTCATCATCAGAATTTAATTGAGGTCTATAGTACTTTTCCATATCTTGATAAGCATTTATATACTTTGTCACTTCACTAGATTTACCACCACAAAAATCTATAACTTGACTCATCGGAAGATTTTCTTCATTACTTAAATAATATAAATATTTTGCTTTTGAATATGGATCCCATTCTCTTGGACCAACTAAATGAGATTGAAGCCTAATAGCATGAATTTCGCTATCATTTAAATTTTCATAAACAATAGCCGGTATTGTATTCCAATTTCCATCTATGTTATTTTCTTTAAATTCTTTATAAATTTGTACTCTTGTATTTCCCTCAATAACGACATACTTGCCATCTAATTGATGATTTACAATTATAGGATGAATAATCCCTCTATTTGTTTTAATTGAATTGTATAAACTACTATAATTTGTTTGATTTGAGTCTTCCACTCCACTTCCTAAAGCTAAAGCTAATTGTTCACTATTTAATGTATCTTTATCATACATTTCAATAAATTTTGCAATTCTAGGATTATTCATATCCAATTCTACTTCTTCAATAATTAAATCTCTATATTTACTTTCCATTTTCAATTTCCTTTCTTCTAATAGTTAAATCAAGATATTCTTTTTCTTGTTCTATTCCTATATATTTTCTATTTAACTTATTTGCTACAATTCCTGTTGTTCCACTTCCATTAAATGGATCTAAAATCAAATCACCTTCATCTGTAGATGCTAATATTATTTTTTCTAATATAGCAATAGGCTTTTGAGTTGGATGTTTTCCTTGTTTTTTCTCACTAGGTTTAGTTAATGACGATTCCCAAACATCTTTCATTTGTTTATTATCATTTAACTCTTTCATCAAGGAATAATTAAATTTATGTTTTGCTTTTTTGATATTTTTTTTTGCCCATAAAATTGTTTCAGTAGAATGAACAAATGCACGACAGCTTATATTTGGTGGTGGATTTAATTTTTTCCAAGTTATGTTATTTATTATTTTAAACCCTTCTTGTTCCAATGCCATTCCTATTGAATAAATATTATGCATTGTTCCACTAATCCATATTGTTCCTTCATCCTTTAAAATGTCGTAACACAATTTAATCCATTTTCTATTAAACTTATGTTTTTTATCAATATCTATTTTTTCATCCCACTCACCTTTTTTTACGCTAACCATTTTACCAGAACTGCAACTTATTCCATCACCAGACAAAAAATAAGGAGGGTCTGCAAATATCATGTCTATCGATTTTGGTTCAATCTTTTTTAATTCCTTTAACGAATCACCATGTATCAATTTAAAACCATCTTTTTCATAATATGGCTTTTTAGACATAATGCCACCTCCTTAACTATTATTCAAAACCTCTTTTATTTTCAAAATTAGTTATAATAACTTCCTCTACTTTTCCCCTTTTCTTTCCATTTGCATTTATATTTCGTTTTGCTTCAATTACATGTATATTAAAATCCTTATATAATTCATTTATTAAGGTTGTATTATGATTGGATAACATTACATAACAACCCCTTTTATCCAAATCCTTAAATACTTTTGCAAGTCTTTTTTGTTCTTCTTTATCAAAGCCATCTTCAGTATAACTATTAAAAGTAGTTGTATCTGAATCATATGGCGGATCAAAATATACAAAGTCCCCTTTTTTTGCGTCTTTTACTGCTTCTTCAAAATCAACTGATAATAATCTAATATTGTTGTAATTTAAAAATCCACATATAATTCCTAGATTTTGTCCTTCATAAGTATTAACTTTATTTTTCTTTCCAAATGGAACATTAAATTCATTTTTACTATTTACTCTATATAATCCATTAAAGCAAGCCTTATTAAGATAAATTGTTCTAGCAGCTCTTTTATAATCAGCTAACTTATTAAACTTCTTTTTATCCCTATCTAAATTTCTAATTTCATAATAATATTCCTCAGAATGCATAGTTTCATGATGATTCAATTCTTTACACATAGATTCAAACTTTTTAGCATCTTTAATACATTCATAAACATTCATAAGTTCTCTATTATAATCATTAATAACTGCATTTTTAGGAGACAATTCAAATAATAAAGCACCTCCACCAACAAATGGTTCATAATAAGTATTAAATTCATCAGGAATATATTGTTTTAATTTATCTATAATTTGTCGTTTTCCACCTGCCCATTTTACAAATGGTTTTCCTTTAATCATTTTATCTACCTCCTAAAAATCTTTTGGCAATTTACTGTAATCATACTTATTTTGAGCTTTTACCAATTCATCAAAAGCATATTTTATATCTTCTATAGCTTTATCTATCGTATATAAACTATCCTTATTTTCTTGCATTAATTTTAAATGTTCCATAGTATAAAATAGTTTACCTCTTGCATCATTTACTACTGCTCTTTTTTTAGCATCCCAATCTAATAAATCTAATTGGGACTTTTTATATCTTTCTATCATATCTTTTAAATCCCTTGTGGATTTATTTTTATATCTATCTAATGATAAATAATCAAGAAATTCATCATATCCTGCCACTTTTAATAACTTTTTTAAAGATAAGTCTAATGTTTCAGCTATCTTTTTTAATGCATCTACATCTATTTTTTTTATTTTACCATTAATAATATCATTTAAAGTACTTCTACTGATTCCTGATAACTTTGCAAGTTCTCTTTGTGATATACCTTTAGCTTCTCTAGCACTTTCAATAATACTTTTAAGTTCTTCTGAATTCATATATTCACTTCTTTCTCCCATTTTTTCTTCTTCTTAACTAATTTTATCATTTTTTTTAAAAATTGTCTATAATTTCGGACAAAAAGTATTGACAACTTTTTCGGACAGTGTTATATTTTAATTGACTGATATTTCGGACACGAAATGTTAAGTTAAATTTGTTCTTTGAAAACTTAGTCTTAGTGGAAATCACCGATATGCCATTAAGTAAAAAATGCAAGGCAGAAATTATCCTCATACTGGCAAAGAGAAGTTATGGTATGACTAATATATCAAGTTATGAAATAACTAAAATTTCAAAAGGGCTTATGCCCGAAAGTACTCTACCCTTTTTAGATAATGAAGGAAGTGAAAAAATATATGAAATACTTTACTTCTATTAGAAATGATGTTTTAGAAAATTCTAAGTTATCATTAGGAGCTAAAGGACTTTATTGCTTAATATGTTTTGATGTAACAACATCATTAAGACAACTTCTATTAGATCCTAATACTAAAGCAGAAACTATAAAGTTTGCTAATGAATTAATGGAAAATGATTATGCACATTTCTTTGGCTTAGAAGAATGTGTTAGTAAAGATTCATATCTTGGTCTTAGTATCTCTATGCAACCTACTGATGAATATAAAAAAGTTGTTGATATAAGATACAAAAAATACGAAGAATTAGAAAGATAAAAGGAGGTGTAATATGACCGTAGATGAAACTTTAAAGCTTATTGCACAACAATGGTGCAACTTGTCAGATTTAATGAAACTTGCAAATATAGGCAGAAATTCAGCATTAACTATTAAAAGTAAAATCAAAAATGATTTAGAAAGTAAAGGTTATTATGTTCCAAAGAACGCTGTACCAATGCAAGAAGTTGTTAAATATTTAAATATCGATATTGATTATTTAGAATCAAGAAGTAAAAATTTGAAGGGAGATGTTAAAATTGCTCAAACCTATTGAAAAAGTAGATACAAGCATAAAAAAAGACATCATCATAAATAGTATAATGAAGTCTAAAGGCGTGTATCTACTAGTTTCTAATCCAAAAGTAGGAAAGTCTATGTTGGCACTGCAACTTTCCTGCTCCGTTATTAACGGAACACCATTTTTAGGACAAAAAGTAAATCACTCACCTGTTTTATATGTTACCACAGAATCCGATGCTGGTCAATTAAAGGAACGTCTAGAATTCCTAGAACTTTCCGCAAAAAAACGACTCACTATTTATAATAGATAGACAAACAAAAGCTAATATATCGTTAAGAGATATAGAATATGATATTAAAGTTTTTGCTGAAGATTACAATGGTAAATTAATAATATTAGATATGTTAAAAGATATTGATTTTGGAGTTCAATATGACATTAATAATTATCAAGATGTTGCTCAGCAGGTATTTCCAAAATTAAGAACTTATTGTGATAAATATAACGTTACTTTTTTAGTTACACATCATCTAAATAAAACTGGTAAAACTTTAGGAAGTGTTGCATTAGATGCAACAGTAGATGGTAGAATCACTTTAATAGAAAATAAATCTAATAAAAGATACGTTAAATTGCAAACAATTAATAGAGATTTTCCAGAGTTAGATATCCAATTAAAGAAATTAGATAATCTTATATTTCAAAAAATAAATTCTATTGAAGATGATGAACTTTCATATGAAATGACTTCTTTTATAAAGTATGTTGCTAGTCAAAAAGGAATTGACTTTACTTGTACTGATATTGTATTAAAAGCCAATATACCAATGTCACCTAAGAGATTTGGTAGACTACTTAATAGTAGTCTGGAACTCTTAGAAAGCGAAGGCGTTCATATCACTAAATGTAGAACTGCTGATAACAGATTATATCATGCTACATTTATAGAACCTTCGCAAAATAAAGATGATTAATGTGGCACGTTTTGCTTGCTTGCAAGTGAAAGTGGCGATAATGATTCATCTTCTGCTTATTTATCGTTAAAATAAATAAGCACTTGTTTATTAGCTTAGGCTTAAGTATATCTTAAGTCTTTGCTATAAACAAGAATGGGTTTTTAAGGGATTCCCTTAACTCACTTTCGGGCTATGCCCTAGTGAGAATAGGTCATAAAATGACCAAAAGAACAATCCCACCCAAATATCTAATGTCACAACGTCATAAACTAACGAAAGGATTATATTATGTTTGCTGGTAAACAAGTTTTAACAATAACAAACAAAATAAAATCATCTGATATTGGTGGTCTTGGTAAAGAACTTACTGATAGAATTGGCACAGGTAATTACGATACAAATAGAACAAAATTTAATATAGAATATGTTCCTCTTTGTAGTACTAATTTAGCTAGTTCAACTTATAAAACACTTTATAATAACAAGGTAGAATTTAATAAAAATAATAAAAAAATTAACTTATTAAATGGATGTGTAATAACAAGTGGTCAAGAATTTTTCAAAGCATTAGGAATGAGATTTGAAGAAACAGGTAGAATTCATTTAACTGGAGATCATAAAGGTGAACCTATAAATAAAGTCGTTATTAATGATAAAAATGATATTCCGAAAAAAGTATTAGATTATTTTGAATATTCTCATCAATTTTTGTGTGATTTAGTTGGAAAAGAAAATGTAGTCTACTCTGCTGTTCATTTTGATGAAGATACTCCTCATATGCATTTTTATTTTACTCCAGTAGTAAATCAAGTTCATAGAAAAGTATTTGAAACTGATGAAAATGGTCATCAATTATTAAAGTCATATGTTGGTAAAGATGGAAAAGAAAAATTAATACCTATTCAAAAGAAAGATGAAAACGGAAAAAATATGTATACTATTGAATATGGAAAATTCTTAAATTCCGATCAATTTTGGAAAGACAGAGGATTTAAAACTTCATTTGCTAAAATTCAAGATGATTATAATAAATATATCAATGATAAAGGATTCAGTCTTGATAGAGGTCAAATTGGAGCTAATAAACATCATCAAACAAAAGCAGAAAAATATTTAGATGAACTTAGAGCAGAAACTAAATTAATAAAAATGGAATATAACAAAAATAAAGACTTAAACAAAGTAGAATTAAAATATAAAGATAAAATATCTGATGTTGATACTAATCCACTTCTAAATCCTGAAAAAGGCAGAACAATTGGGTATAAAGAAAAAGACATTATCAATTTATCTAATTATTCTAAAGAAGTAACTAAAGATAATTTAAGTAAAGATAAAACAATTGAACAAAATGAAATTAATCTCAAATATAAACAAAAACAAATTGATAAATTAAATAATGAAATAAGAAATCTTAAATCAGGTAAAACTTTACAAGAAAAAGATAAAATTATTGAAAATCAAAAATTAATTATTGAAGAAAAAGATGAAACAATAAATTATCAAAATAAAATTATTAATTCGCTTAGAAAAGAAATATCAGAATTAAAAGAAACATTTAATGAAATAATCTCTAATGTTAAAGAAGTTGCCACTGATTTATTTAAAGCTCTAAAAAGAACACTAGGTCTAGATGTTGATAAAGAACAAGAATATGACCACTACTGTTTCAAAAGTTTAAGTAAAAGAATCAATAAAAAATATGATAAAGATAAATCTGATGATTTTGAAAGATAACTAAAAAACTAGTTATCTTTCTTCTTTTTTGATAAAATCGATAAATTAATTAGATAATCATAAAAAATAATTAAATAAATGGTAAAATATAGATGTATGTCGATATTTTACGGATTAATAAAGGAGGTAATAATTTAATGTCCGTAAGACAACTTAAAGAAAATAAACGAACAAGAGATGGAAGATCTTGGGTATTTATACAATATAGTAAAGGATTAGATGGTAAAAGACATCAATATCAATCACAAGCCTATTTTACCAAAGAAGAAGCAACAAAAGCAGAACTAGAATATTTAGACAAATATAAAGATGTTGAAGTTAATCCCCATATGACTTTTAAAGAAGCATATACACTTTATTATGAATATCAAAAAGATAAAATAAAAGACTCTACTCTAAAAACATATAGAGATAGAATTAAATATATGGGTTTATTAGATAATATAGAATTAGTAAATTTGAACTGGGAACACTATCAAAAATGGAGATCTCAAATGAATAAAACTAATTTATGTGATAAATATAAAACTGATATACAGAAATTTATTAAACAGGTATTAAACTTTGCTGAAAAACAATGGGATTTTAATTTAAGAAAATTTTATAATAAATTAGAACCATTTAAAACACCTGGGGCTATAAAAAAAGAAATGGATTTTTATGAACCACAAGAATTTTTTCAGTATATATCAGTAATAGATGATTTACGTGATAAATGCTTATTTGAAACATTGTATTACTGTGGACTTAGAAGAAGTGAAGCTAGAGGTTTACAATGGAGACATATTGATTTTAAGAATCATACTTTAACAATAGCTTAACAAGTTTTAAATTTAGCTGGAAATAATGCTAGTAGTTCATGGTATATAGCAAGTCCTAAAACAGAATCATCTAATAGAACTATTCCCGTTCCTGAAGTTTTATTAAAAGACTTAGCTGAATTAAAAAAATCAAATGAACGTTTTTCAAAGTTTAAACAAACTTGGTTTGTATTTGGAGATGATGTTCCTATAACCTATCATCAAATTTACAGTAGAAATAATAATTATTGTAAAAAAGCTGGACTTAGACATATTAGAATAAACGATTTTAGACATTCTTGTGCTAGTGCTTTAATATCAGCTGCTGCCCCTATTACCGCTGTATCTAATTATTTAGGCCACTCAGAAACAACTGAAACATTAGAAACATATACCCATTTAGTCAAAAAAGATTATGCAAATGTTCCTAAATTTTTTGACTCATTAGAAAAAGACTTTAACGAAAAGTCTTCTAATTAAACCTATATAAACTATAACAAACCATCAAGTTGATGGGTAGAATGATGAGTAGCGTACTATCAAAATATCAAAAAATCCCCACAAATAAACAAAAATGGCTACCTTTCGGTAGCCTTCAGGGGGTTTTGGTTGAATTCACTCCTACATTAAGTCGTAGCGAGTGGTCATATTCTCATATTTCTATGTTTCCTATGACATCTTAATCATAACATTTTATTAAGTAAATAACAATACCTTTTCCAAAACTTTACATTTTTTATTAATTTTTGTGTAAACTAATTTAAATTGCCAATCTTATCTAACTCTTTATATATATGGTTATATTGTTCTAATTGCTCATTAAAGACATTTGACATAAAGTTGACAACATCTTCTTTGACTCTAACTAGCATCTTGAAGTCACGATTGATGTTAGCTAGAATTAATCCTGTTTCACCACTTTGGCGGACACCAAAGAGATCTCCTTCACCACGATTTTCAAAATCGTATTCACTAATTTTGAAACCATCGTTATTATTTTCTAAGAATTTTAAACGATCACAATTTTCCTTAGAAATTAGAATACAGTAACTTTGAATATCGCCACGACCCACACGGCCTCTTAATTGGTGTAAGGTTGATAGGCCAAATAAGTTAGCATTAAAGATGACAATCATCGAAGCATTGGGAACATTAACGCCGACTTCAATTACAGTCGTTGAAATTAATATATCGATCTTACTTTTTTCAAAATTACGCATTACCTTCTCTTTTTCTTCTGACTCTAATTTACCATGAACAACTTCAATCTTGGCAATTTTGCCAAAAGCTTTTTCCATTTTTTCTTTTAATTCGATGACACTATAACTATCATCATCTTCCTCGATTGATGGAGCAATAACGTAGATTTGGTGTTTTTGATCTAGTTCTTTTTTCATCATCGTTAATATTTCAAAGAGATCTTTCTCTTTTTTAGCATATGTTATGACTTCTTTTCTTCCTTCTGGCTTGGTCACAATCGATGAGACATCCATATCGCCATAAATAGTTAAGGCATAGGTTCTAGGGATTGGAGTTGCACTCATAGATAGAATATCGGGCATTGTTCCTTTATTTTTGAAATTATTACGTTGATTAACACCAAAACGATGTTGTTCGTCCGTGATAACCAAACCAAGATTTTTGAATACTATTTTATCTTGAATAAGGGCTTGGGTTCCGATGACAAAGTCTATTTCACCGTTTTCTAATTTCGTTAGGATTTCTTCTTTATTTTTTTTAGAAACGGAACCTGTTAATAGGGCTATTTTTAAATTATAGTTAGAAAATAGTTTGATAGCGTTGTCGTAATGTTGACTGGCAAGAATTTCGGTTGGAACCATCATGGCAGTCTGATAACCTGCTAGATAATTGGCATAGGCACTGATAAAAGCAACGATCGTCTTACCACTACCAACGTCTCCTTGGAGTAACCTATTCATACGTTTATCACTATTTAAATCACTTATAATTTCCATTGTAGCTTTAATTTGGTCAGTAGTTAAAGTAAAAGTTAATTGGGAAATAAATTTTTTAACTTCCTCAACATCAATGTTTCTTTTTATGGCAAGCTTATCATCTTTAATTTTCATTTTTAAATAATTTACTTTTAATAGATACATGAATAATTCTTCATATTTTAGTCTTTGACGGGCTTTTTTTAATAATAGTATATCACTTGGATTATGGATATTGATTAAGGCTTCTTTTTTAGAAATAAAGTTATATTTTTCACTCAAGTAATCAGGAATATAGTCAATATAATCTTCAGTTGTGGCAAGAGCATTGGTGATAAATTTAGCGATATTTTTGCGAGACAATCCTGATGTTGTATAATAGACAGGCTCAATCACAGGAACATCAGGTAATAGACCAAATCTTACTTCTTTAGCAACAATAGTATTTTTTAAGCGGTCATATTTACCAATGATCGTTACTTCTTTACCATACTTTAATTCATTATTTAAATATACTTGATTATAGACAGTGACATTAACAATTGTTTTTTTACAGTTAATTCTAAAGATTATTTTTTTTAGTTTTTTACTAAGAAAGATGGTGGTGGGTTGACCTTCCACGATGCCATCAATGGTTACATTATCTCCATCATTAACGAGAGATAAGTCGGTTCTTTTAATTACTTCATAGCGAAAGGGATAGTAATGAAGTAAATTATCTTTGCTTCTTATTCCTAGTTTTTCTAAAAGAGTTACGGTTTTAGGACCAATTCCAGGAATTTGTTCTAATTCATTCATATGTTCCTCCTATTTATATACCAATTATAACGCACATTAGGGTAATTGTAAATAAAGTTAACTTAAAATTAAATATTCGGTTAAATTTATATAAAAAAAGAGATATTTAAATCTCTTTTAGTTCCCTAATCTACTTTTTACAAGCATATTTACTTGACTCATATCGGCTTTACCATTTAATTTAGGAGAAATTTCTTTCATGATTTTGCCCATGTCCTTCATTGAAGTTGGGTTAACAATGGCAAAAGCATCATCAATTATTTTATTTACTTCCTCTTCTGATAATTGAGGAGGCATATATTTAGTTAAAACTTCTATTTCTGCTTCATTTTGTTTTACTAAATCATCACGATTAGCTTTGCTAAATTCAGCGATAGAATCTTTACGCATTTTTATTTGTTTATTAACAACACTTATTATTTCATCATCAGATAGTTCTTTTTTCTTGTTAATTTTCTCTAGCTGTATAGCTCCTTTTAACATTCTAATAACATTTAGTTTGAAACTTTCACGATTCTTCATCGCTTCTTTCATATCTTCATTAATTTGATCTAATAAAGTCATTTTAGTCACTTCCTAACATTATATAATTATTTATGCTGTTAAGCTGCTTTGTGATTATTTCTCATTGAATTATAATTTCTACGAGAGTTATTATTACGAGCATTACGACGAGAATTAATGGTATTAATCTTTTTTTCTTCTTTTCTTCTTACACCTGGTTTTTTATAACCATTAGCTCGTTCTTTAGCTATAGAAAGGGTCCCACTACGTGCTACTTCGGTCTTAAAACGTTTTAGGGCAAATTCTAAATCATTATCTCTAACATTAACTGACACTACTTATACCTCCCTTCCCATGTAGTTAAATTATATCATTATTTGATATAATATTCAAGCTTTTGGATATGTTTTTTGCTTGATATATGCTAGTTTTGACTCTTTAGAGAGCTATCTTTACTCTGTTTCGTAGGTCCAAGTGTTGATGCCACCCATATCATAGACATTGCTATAGCCTAGCTCATTTAGTTTTTGAGCAGCTTCTTTACTTCGGTTTCCACTTTGGCAATAAACATATATGGTTGTATTTTTATCTAGGTCAATACTTTCAATATTATCTAGAGGTATATTTATGGCATCAACGATATGTTCTTCGTTATATTCTTCTTCAGTTCTAATATCGATGACAACTATATTATCATCGAGAGACATGGCTTTATAAGCTTCTTCTTGGTCAATTGTTTTATAACTGGAACTAGAACAACCAACTAAAGATATTGATAATAATAAGATAATTAATATTTTTTTCATCGATTACGCACCGCCTTAAACATTTTTTTCCATAATCCGTTTGAAGAGTAATTTAAGATACCAACTTTATAAATACGAAGACCATATTTGAATAAGAGGGCTATTGAGATGATTAGAATAACAATAGCAATAATTACATCAATGATAGAGATTTGGCCTAAAATTAATAAAGCAGGCGCTAATAAAGCAGATATGAATGGAACATAAGATAAGATTCTTATAAATAGTGAGCCATCAAACATGACAGCCATCATCGCTAAATAATAACCAATTAGAGATATGATAACAATTGGTGTTTGCACTTGTTGATAGTCTTCGATATTTGTAGTCATCGATGCTAGGATACCAGCGACGAGAGAATAAGCTACTAATGTTAGTAACATCAATATTAATGTAAGTGGAATGATATAAATTAAATTATTTAGAATACCTGATGTTGTTAGAGCCGTTATCATGTCCCCTACACCAGCCATTTCAACTATACTACTCAAATCACTGACACCAGTTGTGGCCATACGAACAATAACTGCGATGACAACATCAATAATGAGGAGGACTCCTTGGAGAATAACAAAGATGTTACTAGCTAATAATTTAGAGAAAAAGTGAACTTTGGGAGAGACGTTAGAAATAATTATTTCCATACCTCTCGTCGTTTTCTCTTCGTTTATTTCGGCTCCAATCATTTGGACTAAAAATAATGTTAACATAAAGAATGGTAAAATAATGATTGGAAAAGCTACGCCCATCAATAATTCCATCATTTCATCATTGCTCTGTGAATCGTCTAGTTTTATACTTTCAATCTCGACACTTTTATCAATAATAGCTAGTTTATCGGGAGTAATGTCATAGTAATTTAAAGCTAAATTGCTTTTGACACTATTGATGGAGCTAGTGATGATCTGAGATATTAAGACATCGACGCCACTATTGCTGATAAGACTTGCTTTTAGGAAATTAGTATCATCATCTTCTAATACTAATAAGACTTTATCTTCTTCTTTTACTTCCTCTTTAGCTTCATCAATGGAGTCTTCATATAAAGTAATATCCGTTTTGACACTATCTTCAAGGTAACTGCCAGCTTGCTCGTATGTTGATTTAAATTCATCAAAGACTTGTTCTTCAGTATTATCAATAACTAAAATATCTGTCGTATCGTCAAAATCACCACCAAATAATTTTACTAAGCTATCGGCATTTACTAAACAGACAATAGCTACTAAAATAATAACGTTAGCAATAACAAACCATTTGCTTTTTATTTTTTTATTTAAGCTAATTTTGGTTAAGAACTTTAGTTTATTTTTCATATGCTTCACCTACTTTCTCAATGAAAATTTCATTTAAAGAAGCATCTTCAACACTAAATTTGGTAATATTATTACATTTGCTAATGGCTTTAAAGACATCACTTACATATTTCTTATCTTCAATTTTGACAAGATAATTATCACCATTTTTAGTAATATCAATAACACCTTTAACAGTTTTTAATTTTTTGGTATCAATATCACCACAGATTATAATATTTTTTTTGCGATATTCTTCTTTAATATCTTTTAAATAACCATTGATGACACTTTTTCCTTTGACTAGAACAACTAGCTTTTCGCAAAACATTTCGACATGTTCCATGCGATGAGATGAAAAAATAATACTTGTTCCTTTATTTTTTAAATCTAAGATTGTTTGCTTGAATAGTTCAACATTTATAGGATCTAGACCTGAAAAGGGTTCATCTAGGATTAACAATTTTGGTTCGTGAATGATAGCACTTATGAATTGAATTTTTTGTTGATTACCTTTTGATAATTCTTTTATTTTTTTATTTTTGTAATCCTTGATATCAAAGCGATCTAGCCAATAATCTAGTTTCTTTTCGATACTATCTTCTTCCATACCTTTTAGAACACCATAATATGTTATTTGTTCTAAAACAGTCATTTTAGTAAGTAGGCTTCGCTCTTCTGTCAAAAAGCCAATATGATCAGTGACACTATAATCTATTTTCTTACCATCTAAAAGAATGGTACCAGTATAATCATCGATTAGACCCATGATCATTCTGAAAGTTGTGGTTTTTCCGGCGCCATTTAAACCAAGAAGGCCAAATATTTCACCATCGGCAACTTCAAAGCTTAAATCATTTACAGCACATAAATCACCATAATATTTTGTTACATGTTCTACTTTTAACATTTCTATTTACCTCCGTATTAATTATATATAAATTTTGATAAATAGTAAAGAAAAATAAACAGAAATTTTAAATCTGTTTATTTGTTTACTTTCTTTATGAAAGACATAGGACAATAATCATCTTTAAACATAATAGCAATATGATTGATGGTGCTAAAGTTCATTGCTATATTATCTTGATAATGAGCAAAATATTCTTCTTTTGTGACATTTTCATAATATGTTTGATCTAAACTTTTTTTAGTATTTACATCATAACCATAGAAGATATCTAAAATATTTTGGCGAAGTTCTTCATCATTAATATCTATACAATAAATATCCTTATCCTTTAATATGTCTTGCATATGGTTACCTAAATCAGTGGTAGGAGGATAGCGAAAAAAGTAAATGTATGAGGCACCATTTTTTCCTCTTTGATGATTAAACCAAGTTAAATAATCTTCTTTGATCAAGGTTTGAGGATCTTTTTTTAATTCCTGTGCGACACGATCTTGATATTTTAATGTATATTTAGCAAATAATTCTTCTTGATGATGGTCATACATATATTTTAAACTTAAAATACCTTTAGTTAAATCACTATTTTTATCTACTAAATGATAAAAGTATAAGGACTTGTTTTGTTTAATTACCTTTGAATTTTTATAATGCTTTATTTGTAATTTTTCTTGCATATATACGCCTTTTACTGGTCAATATACCAACTTTTATTAATATCAGCATTGCTACTCATTGGTTCTGGATTAGGTTTATCTAAAGTTACTAAGACAGGCATTCTAAAAGCATTACCAAAAATCATACAAGTTCCAGGATGAAGAGTTTTTAATTTACTGATAATACTTCCTTCAGCATTAGGAATAATAGCATTAATGAAAGTCAAATCTTTAGGATGAAACATTTTAAAAATTAGGAAGTTACTACATTGAGAAATGGCAGTTTCACTTATTTCAGATGGTCTTTGGGAAATTAGACCTAAGATCAAACCATATTTTCGTCCTTCTTTAGTAATGCGATCAAAAATGTTATAACCAATAACATTGGTGTCGGTATCGTTTTGGACGTAACGATGAGCTTCCTCTAAAACAATGTGAAATGGTAGTGATGCTCTTTTCTTTAATGTTACGATGTAATCAAATAGTAATTTAGAGTAAATTTTAACTAATGTTTTGGCAAAACGGTCATCAACATAATTGATATTAAAATTAATGACTTGGACTTTTCTACCTTCATTAGTAGTTAGGAGCCATTTAATATAGTTTTCGCGATTTATATATGTTGTGAAATCAAAATAAGTAGCATATTCACTGTTAATAATAGTATTTAGTCTTACTTTTAAGATATTGGCATAATCGTAGATATGGTCACTGTTTAAGGTGCCTTCACTTACTAAAGCAAATTCTAAAGCTGTAGCAAAATCGTTAAGGGTGTAACTAAAACTGCCATCAGGGAATGTTAATTCAAAATCATCACCAATTAAGCTTTCTAAATAAGTGATAACTGATTCAATGTCGGCGATTTTACCATGTTCATCGATATAAAGACATTGTCTTAGGGTTCTTGACCAACCACCTTTGACGAGGGGAAGTTCTAAATTTAAATCTTTCGTATGAAATTTAGATAAGATAGAGATGACTTTATTTCTAACTTCATGGGGTTGATCTAAAGCAAAAATAGTATCTAAAAGACAACGAGCAATGATATCATTTTTTTGCTTGATAACAGTTTCTTCGTTTTTAGCAAAGTAAGCGACTAATTTTAAAGCTTTTTCAATAATGGGAATCTGAGCTTGATTATTAGCATTTAAAAGAAGAGCAATGTCATCAACACCAAGTAACCAAAAGGGAATTTTAACAATTTCGTTAGTGGTACTTTTAACGTTGGTCGTATACACTTTATAGTTAATATTTTCGTTATAGTCCCCTATGTTATTGAAAGCTCTTTGATATTCACCATATGCATCAAATAAGAAAATGTTAGTGCGATATGGTAGTTTATTTGCTTGATAGAAAATACTTTGAATAATTTTGGCAACAGAGTAACTTTTACCAGAACCGGTGTTACCTAAGATTGCAAAATGATTAGAAAAGAATGTATTAATATCTAATTTGATTTGATAATTTCGATAGGCAAAGGAATTGCCTAAGATAATGGAATTATTGTTATTATTTCTAAAAATGATATCTAACTCTTCATTTGTAATTAGTTTAACACTGCTGGCAAAACTTGGTTTATTAATATCACCGTAGATAAAATTGTTATTGACAATTTCTCCAACTAAGGTTATGGTGGCAATACCATTGTTGATATTGGTTATTTCACCAATTATTTTATTTTCTCCTTCAACAAAAATGACATTCTTACCGATGATATTGGCAATTTCATAAATATTGATATCTAATTTTACCAGAACTTTATTTTCTTCGATACCGATTATTTTTCCTAACATAGTTATCCTCCTCTACTTTAATATAGTATATCATAAAAAGAGAAGAAAAAAAAGGACATAATTTTGTCCTTATTTAGTTTCTTCTTTTTTAGCTGTAGTTTTTTTAGTAGTTGCAGTACTTGCTTTTTTAGTTGTTGTTTTCTTAGCAGGTGTTTCTTTTTTGGTTGTAGCTTTCTTAGCTTCAGTTTTTGTTTCAGCTTTGGCTACTGTTTTTACTTCTTCTTTTTTGCTTTCTGCTTTAGTTTCGGTCTTTACTTCTTTAGGTGTATATTTTTTCCCATCTAAAGCATCTTTAGCAATTTTAACTAATTCAGCGAATTGGTTCATATCTTCAATAGCCATTTCACTTAACATTTTTCTATTAATTTCAATTCCTGCAATACTTAAACCATTGATGAATTTTGAATAACTAATTTCGTTTTCACGACAAGCTGCATTAATTCTGGTAATCCATAATTTACGGAAATTTCTTTTATTTTGTCTACGATCACGGTATGCATACTTTCCTGAATGCATTACTTGTTCGTGAGCTGTTTTATATAATCTATGTTTACTTCCAAAGTAACCTTTGGCTTCTTTTAATACTTTCTTTCTTCTTGCACGTGCAACAGTGCCACCTTTTACTCTTGTCATATTTTCCTCCTTCTAATACTATATCATATCTTTAATTCTTTTATAATCTGATTTGTGAAGTGCATTGGCATTTCTTTTTTGTCTACTTCTTTTTGCTGATTGTTTACCAGTATTGTGTAAACCACCTTGTGCACACATTGTGATTGAACCACTTTGTCTTATGTTAAGTACTTTCTTCAAGCTTGAATGAGTTTTCATTTTGTTTTTCTTTTGTTTCTTCTTTGCCATATTTAATCCTCCTTCTATTTTTTAGGCATTAATTGCATAAAGATACTTTTTCCTTCAAATTTTGGTTGAATTTCAATTTCCGCTACATCGCTAAGAGCATCAGCGAAACGTGATAAAACATCTTTAGCTAGTTCAGGATGGGTTATTTGTCTACCCTTAAATCTGATACTTGCTTTGATTTTTGCTCCTTTTTCTAAATTTTTGCGAGCATTTCTAACACGTGTATCAAAATCATGCTTATCGATAGTGATCGATAATCTAAACTCTTTGATATCAACGATTGCTTCTCTTTGTTTTTTGATGGCTTCTTTACTCTTTTTCTTCTTTTCATACTTGAATTTGTTGTAATCCATAATCTTACATACAGGTGGATTAGCATTTTCGTTCATTAAAACGAGATCAAATCCAGCATAATTAGCAAGAGTAAGAGCATCTTCTTTACTTTTAACACCTAACTGTTCCCCATTTGGACCAATAACCATTACATTACTGTATCTTATTTGTTCATTAATAGGGTTTTCTTTTTCTTTAGCTATAGCTAACACCTCCATAAAAAATGAATACTAGAAAGCAGTATTCATCACAAAAAACCTATATTTTCTTTTTAATTATATTTAAGATTTAAGGCTTTTAACCTATTGCTATGGCAATCAGGTGAGATAAATACATCTTCTTTCCGTTTTCCTAATTGATTATATATTAAATATATGTAAATGTCAAGTAATATAATGAAGAAATTTTATGTTTTTTTTAGTTAATCGCATGGCGTCCCTATGTATGAATTGTATAATAATACTTTTGATAGTTACTATCTATTTAGTTATTGCTATCAATGTATTTGATGACTTCTTCAATCGTATCATTAAAATTGGTGAATGATACATTAAACCACTTAATATTCATTTGATGGTTAAAGAATGTATATTGTCTTTTAGCATAGTGTCTTGAATTTTTCTTTATTAAGTCAATGGCTTCGTCTAGGGTTATCTTTCCATCAAAATATTGATACAATTCTTTATAACCAATACCATTTATTAATGGTTTGGTGTATATTTTTTGATCATAGAATTTGCGAACTTCATCAATAAGGCCTTCTTTAACCATAATATCGACTCTTTGATTAATGCGATCATACAAAATATTGCGATCACAAGTTAGACCAATAAAAATAGTATCATATAATAGTTTATCAGTTTTGTTTTGACTAATGGATTTATTATTTTCTTGATAGTAACTCAAAGCTCTTATTAATCTTCGTCGATTATTTGGATCAACTTTTGCATTTTGGTCTATTTTAGTTAGCAATTTATATAATTCTTCATTAGTATACTCTTCAAATTTTGAATTTTGTGTTTCTTTAGATAGTTGGTAATCATAGAGGGCCGCTTTTAGGTATAGTCCGGTTCCTCCGACAAGGATGGGTGTTTTATGTCTTTTTTGAATATCTTCGATAATAATTCTAGCATCTTTTTGATAGTGATAAATACTATACTCATCATCTACTTCGTTAATATCAAATAAATGATGTGGAATTCCTTCTTTCTCTTCTTCTTTGATTTTAGCAGTTCCAATATTTAATCCTTTATAAAATTGCATAGAATCAGCATTGATGATTTCACCATCATATTTTTTAGCAATGGCAATACTTAGAGCTGTCTTACCAACGGAAGTTGGTCCGGTTATAACAATTATTTTATTCATTAATTTTCCCCCTTTAGTAGAAGTGCTTTTCTCTTGGCAACATTTTGACTTAAATCTACAAGAAATTGGTTACTTAGTCTTCGTTGCCAAAATTTCATTTCTTTATATTGGCAATGTAATAATTCATCAATTTGTTCAAAATCAAATTGATGTTTAGCATCGACAATTTCCTCGATTTTATCCCAAAGTAAATCATCTAAATTTATTATTTTAAAGTAAGGATAGAAAAAATTATTACTTAGTTCATAGGCTTCTTTATCGACCATTACATTCATATTATCGAAAAAATGAGCTATATAAAATAAAGATAGATATTCATATAAAGAACGTTCTTTAGGACTAAAATTTATTTCAACAAAATCTTCATCTATATTATTTAAAACTAAATGAAAGGAGATGGAATTTTCTTCACTACCAATGATTAGAGCCACAAATGAATTTTCATTGTTATCATTTTGACATATTTGATAGTAAAATTTAAAAAGACGATCAAGCTCATCGACGAGCATTTTTACCTTATCAAAAAACATGATTATCACATACTCCTTTTGAACATCTTTTCAAGTTCATAGATACTAAAATGGATTATGGTTGGTCTACCATGAGGACAATTGAAAGGATTATGACATTTTCTTAGATCATTAATTAAACTTTCCATGTCTTGGATGGTTATATTGGTATTACCTTTAACACTGGCTTTACAAGCCATCGTCGCAGCGAGATGATCGTGAAATTTGGCTAAATTGAAATTTTTCTCTTTTTTTATAATTTGTTCAAAAATTAGACGGATGGTTTTTGTTTCATTATTCTTAGGGATCCATGTTGGGATGGTTGTTATTCTTAAAGCAGACGTTCCAAAGTCCTCGATTTCTATATTTAAATTATCTAATATTTCTTTATTCTCTTTAATAATAACAATTTCATTTAACGGTAGTTCTATAACTATAGGAACAAGAGGGCTTATTCTATTATTACTAGGATGAGAGATAAGATAAGAAAATTTTTCATAATTGATACGTTCTTGGGCAGCGTGTTGGTCAATTAAATAGATACCTTTTTCATTTTGACAACCAATATAGGTTCCTAGGAAAAGACCTATAGGATATAATTCAGGTAGCTTTTCTTCAACATCTACTTCTTCGATATAATCATTATTGATGATAGTTATTTTTTCAGGTTCTTCTTCCTCTTTTTCTTCATTTTCAAAATTGATTAACTTAGATAGATTATTTGTATACTCACTACTTGCTTCATTTACTTTGGTTCTTTCTAAATCAAGAGCAATATTTTCATAACGTACCTCAGTCTTTTTTTCTTTGATTTCTATTTTAGGAATTAGTAATTTATTTCTTAATGCTTCTTTAATCATTTCACTAATCATTGTTTGCAAGTCTTCAAAGTTACTGAATTTGATATCTAATTTTGCTGGATGAATGTTAACATCAACTAAGCTAGGGTCAGTCGTTAGGTTTAAAACGACGATGGGATATCTTGATTCTTCTTTAAAGCCTTGATAGGCATCATTAATAACGCGATTTAAAATGGTATTTCTTACAACACGGCCATTGACTAAAATACTTATATAGTTACGATTAGAACGGTTTACTTCAGGAAGAGAAATATAACCATCAACTTCATAATCATCATTACTACATTCTACTTTAATCATTTTACGGGCAATATTCGCTCCATAAATGGCTTTAATCACTTTTAAAAGATTTCCTGAACCATCCGTATTTAATAATTCTTTATCATCATTAGTCAAAATAAATTTGACACTGGGATATGATAAGGCCATCTTGTTAACATAATCAATAATATTGGATAATTCAGTATAATAGCTTGATAAGTGTTTTAATCTGGCTGGAGTATTAAAGAAAAGATTACTGACGGTAATACTAGTACCTTGTCTAGCTTCAGAATTTGTGTTTTCGAGAATTTTACCCCCTTTGATATGAATTAAAGTTCCAATGTCGTTTTGACATGTTTTTAAGATCACTTCAGAAACAGAAGCAATCGATGGCAAGGCTTCACCACGAAAGCCTAGAGAATTTATGGAAAATAAATCATCATCGGTATATAATTTACTTGTAGCATGACGTTGAAAAGCTAAAAGAGCATCTTCTTTATCCATACCTATACCATCATCAATAATTTTTATTTCACGAAGACCAGCCTCTTTTAGTTCTATTTTTATTTCACTAGCTTTAGCATCAATAGAATTTTCGACTAGTTCTTTGACAATTGATACACATTTTTCGACTACTTCGCCAGCGGCTATTTTGTTACTTAAATGTTCATCCATTACTCTTATTTTAGACATACTTCCACCTTCTTAAGTTAATTATACACTAAATTAGGAAAGAAACAAAGAAAAAATAAAAAATAACTTAGGTTTATAAACAGTTCTTTATGTTTGAATTGTTTATGATTAAGTTATTTTAATTATTAGTTAATACATACTATCATAAATTTATAATACTTCAAAAGGGGAAGTAATGGTACCGTTTCCTATTAATCTTGTGTCTGGTTTTAGAGATATAACAGGTCTTATATAACTTTCCGGAGTAGTATGGTTTGATGGAAAATATCCTATATATCCTCTGTGTGAAATATGAGAAACATATGCTACATTGTAATCTGCGTTTCTTGGGCTCATGGTCCAGTAATGATTTCCTGTGTATAAGTAATAATTTGTATTGATTTTTGCAGCATTAAGTACTCCTCCCGCCAATGATGCTTCATCTGCCGTGATTAAACCTACCGGATATGTTAATGCTCCATTTCCTTTACTTGTATCGCTTACCGTAAAAGCATCATTTTTTTGACTACATGTTAATACTGGATTTTTATTTGTTTCTAATCTATTATATGTACTATAATACGTTGTTTGGCTCGCATATCCACCACCACTATATAAGCTTCGATCGTTGCAGTAGATTACATCTGCTATATATTTTCCATAGTCTTTATCGGCTATATTTATTTTATACCAATTATCTACTGCTGTCTTTGCTGCACTGTTGTTGGTATTTGAATGCGTAGAATTATAACTATTTGCACGAGAACTTCCATACATATATCCAACATATGTATTGTCATTACAATTATTATTATATACACTTGTACCGATATGCCTATCTATACTACTTTCTCCATTCGCATGGGAACTTGTTCCATCATAAATTAGTCTGAGACTTCCATCACCATTTGCTCTTATTATTCGCCAATAATATCCTGCAAATTTGACATAATTATTTTCAACAGCGCCTCTAAAATAATAGCTTGTTCCATAATCGTCTTGGGCACTATATACTCCTTCATCTGTTGTTGCTATTTGACTAAAATCTGGTGTTCCAGTGTTGGAATTATTTTTCATCTGTTCAACTAATTCTGCTACAGTGATCGGTTCTTTAAATTTAACATTACAGTTTACATCTCCTGTTATATTACTTATAGTTAATTCGTCGTTATTTTCATTATAACTAGCATTACTATTAGTACATGACACACTTTCGATTCCAGCATTATCTGTAGGTGTCACTTTAAATGAAATACCATTTCCTTTATTTAATTTTTTATAATTATAACTTACACTTCCATCAAAATAACTTATACTTCTATCCAGTATTTCTTTTGATGGATAATTACTCCCAGAATTTTCATTTAAATTCAAAATCATTATATCATCTAAATACCCTTCTGAAGAATTTAAAGCAATGCTGCTACCAATTTGAAAAAATTGCGTTGTAGAAGTTGCTTTATATTCTATAGAATATAACATAAATTTATTATTATTCTCAAAAGTAAAAGCATTAAATTCAGAATTTTGCCCATTAATATCTGTAGTCACATACATTCTGAATGCTCTTGATATGACGTATGCTTTAGATTGAATGTATAATAAATCACCAATTGAAGCTGTAAAATATTGATAGTTCCAGTAGCCAGTTGTATCACTTGTATCATTAATATATAAACTATTATTTCCTGTTGCATGTTTAGATGAAGATATAGTTCCCGCTACTCTATTATTTGGTGTTGTTAATCTTGAGGTACTCCATCCCATACTTCCATCTTCAAAACTACCATTTGTTATTAAATTAGTTAAAGTTGCACCATTCTCCACCGTTCCATTTGTTACTGTTACTCCTACTACATATTTACCATCCCTAGTACCTGTAATTAATACTCTGTTATCTGGTAAACCTAAACTACTTGTTTCACTGTATTTTATACCTACATATAATGTAATTTCACTACTACTATTATTACCTATATAAATATAAACAATCTTATTACTATTACCATCAATGGTGCCACTTGTCTCATCAGGACTATCGGTTAATTTTGCTATTGTGATATTATCATTAATTGTATCTGGGCTAATCATTTGATACCAAGCTCCATAATGTAATACTTGACTAGTTGAATTACTTACATTTAATGATATTGTCTTACTATCATTTGCATTTATTGTTATTTTTTCATATTCCATAATTTCTTGATCTACTGGTATAGTAGATGCTTCTAATTTAAATGCATCAATACCTATTTCACTAGTAAACATGGCGTATGTTCCATATATTGATACGCATGCTAATGTTATGATTAATAATAACAATAGATAATATTTCTTAATAGATTTCATACTTTACTTCCTTTCTTGGCACGCAAAAAAACTACAAAGAAAGTAGTTTAGTTTTTACTAAACTTATCTTTGTAGTTTGCAGTTCTTTATTTTCAGTGATTTGGGTTAATTTATACCCCCCCCCCTAGTATACAATAAGTTAACGATTTAAAATTCAATTTTTGCATAGGGAGGCACCACCTTTCTTTCTTTATTTGATCCAATATAATATTACCATATTGTTAGTATTTTGACAAGTAGTTTTAAAATTTTATTTTATTTGATATATATTCTTCTACTTGATCTAATGGTAAAGTTATTTGTTCCATTGTATCACGATCTCTAATAGTTACCGTGTTATTGTTTAATGTTTCTTCATCGACGGTTATACATAATGGAGTTCCAATGATATCTTGACGACGATATCTTTTACCAATACTTCCTGTTTCATCATAAGAAACCATAAAGTTTTTAGAAAGGTTACGATATATTTCTGTTGCTTTTTCACTATGATATTTTTTTACTAAAGGTAAAACACAAGCTTTATATGGTGCAAGATATGGATGAAAAGCCATTACTTCTCTACTAGATCCATCTTCTAGAGTTTCGTTTCGATAAGCATTACATAGGATTGTTAATACTAATCTTTCTACTCCTAGAGATGGTTCGATGACATATGGGATATATTTTTCATTTGTTTCAGGATCTAGATATTGCATAGATTCACCGGAATATTTTTGATGTTGTGATAAATCATAATCGGTACGACTGGCAATTCCCCATAACTCACCCCAGCCAAATGGGAATTTGTACTCGATGTCAGTTGTGGCATTACTATAGAAACTTAGTTCTTCTTGGCTATGGTCGCGAAGACGTAAATTTTCTTCTTTAATTCCTAAACTTATTAAGAATTTTTTGCAATAATCTTTATAATATTTAAACCAATCTAATTCGGTTCCTGGTTTACAGAAAAATTCTAATTCCATTTGTTCAAATTCTCTGACACGGAAAATAAAGTTTCCAGGAGTTATTTCGTTTCTAAAGCTCTTACCTACTTGACCAATTCCAAAAGGTACTTTTAAACGCATACTTCTTTGAACATTTAGAAAATCAGCAAAAATTCCCTGTGCTGTTTCAGGGCGTAAATAGATGGTACTTTTTGAGTCCTCAGTTACACCTTGAAAAGTTTTAAACATTAAATTAAATTGTCTTATATCTGTATAATTAACTTTGCCACATTTAGGACATGGTATTTGATGTTCATTTATATATTTTATTAACTCTTCATTATTCATTGATGCAGCATCAATATGAGCAAAGTCTTCGACTAGTTTATCAGCGCGATGGCGAGTTTTACAACTTTTACAGTCGATTAAAGGGTCAGAAAAAGTTGAAATGTGACCACTCGCCTCCCATACTTTGGGATTCATTAGAATAGCACTGTCAAGACCTACATTGTTGGGATCTTCTTGAATAAATTTCTTTAACCAAGCACTTTTAATATTATTCTTTAGTAATGCCCCAACAGGACCATAATCCCATGTATTAGATAATCCACCATAGATTTCACTTCCTTGGTAAATGAAACCATATTGTTTACAAAGACTTACTAATTTTTCCATTGTTAATTCTTCCATTTTTATCTTTCCTTTCGTAAATATAAAAGAAAGAGATTCTTTGTATGTTTAAGGACGAGTTAGACCCGCGGTTCCACCTTAATTATTCTATAGTTAGAATCTCTTTCTTATATATAGCTCCAAGTTTGCCAGACTCATCTTCGCTTTTCTTTTTATCAATGTATTTTTATTTTATTATAAATATTCTATTTCGTCAAGGTATTTTGTGTTTTTTTTGATGGTATAATTATTTATTTTCTATTAATGTATCAATAGCTTTCATAAGGGCAATTTTGCCATATGAATATGTAAGAGATCCTTGTTGGTATGCTATATATGGTTCTCTTATTGGGCCATCACAAGATAATTCAATAGAACTTCCTTGGGTAAAACTACCTGAGGCCATGATAACTTGATCTTGATAACCAGGCATATCCCATGGTACTGGAGTTACATTTGAATCAATAGGACTTGATGATTGAATAGCTGCACAATATTTTATTAGTTTTTCTTGATCATGAAAGATAATATTTTGAACAATATCTGCTCTTTCTTCATTGTATTTTGGTTCAACATCAAAGCCTAATTTTTCCATGATATAACTAGTTAGGACGGCTGTCTTTAAGGCTGAATTGACAACAGATGGAGCCATAAATAGGCCTTGAAGAATGCTTTTATTCATGTTTAGACTTGGCCCTACTTCCTTGCCCTCTCCTGGTAAGTTTAGACGTTCACTACAAAGTTTAATTAGATCTTTCTTCCCAACAATATAAGCTCCATTTGGAGTAATACCTCCACCTAGGTTTTTTATTAGAGAGCCAACGACAACATCGGCACCTACTTCGGTTGGTTCTTGTTTAGATACAAATTCACAATAGCAGTTATCAACCATAATTACAATGTTAGGATTAAGTTTTTTGATAAAGGTTATTACTTGTGCTATTTTACTAATCGACAAGCTTTTTCTAGTAGAATAACCTTTACTACGTTGAATTTCAATAACTTTGATATGGGGATTATTTTTTATTTTGTCCGCGATTTCTTCATAGTTAAAATCGTTATTGATAAGGTCTACTTGGTCATAATTAATATTGAAACTTTTAAGAGAACTTGGATTATCGACTAAACCAATTACTTCATCTAAAGTATCATATGGTTTACCAGTTATACTTAATAAAGTATCTTCGGGTCTTAGTAAAGCAAAAAGGCAGACTGTTAGGGCATGAGATCCTGAAATAAACTGACTTCTTACAAGTGCATCTTCGGTATTAAAAATATCAGCATAAATTTTTTCAATTACATCTCTTCCTTCATCATTGTAACCATAACCGGTTGTACTATTAAAATGACTTTCATTTAAATTATTTTTGTTAAAGGCATTTAGTACTTTCATACTATTGTAATCACATATGTTATCTAGTTCTTGGTAAATGTTTTTTAATTTCTGTTCACTTTCATTTACTATTTTTTGACTTTCATGGCTTATTTTTAAATTTTCGAACATTAGTAACCACCATCCACACGTATAATAGCATTATTGACATAACTGGCATCTTCACTGGCTAAGAAAAGAATAACTTTAGCTATTTCTTCAGGTCTAGCAAAGCGACGAAGATTAATTTTAGCTATTTCTTCTTTAATGTATTCAGAATCTAAATCATTATTCATTGGAGTATTTACCCAACCTGGACAAACACAGTTAACATTAACATAGGGTGCTAGTTGTTTTGATAAATTATGAGTTAATGAGATAAGGCCCGCTTTTGAAGCATCGTAGTCTAAACTATATGGGTAATAAGTGTCAATACCATTCGTAGAACTTACATTAATAATTTTGCCATGTTTTTGTTTAATCATATAAATACTTGCATATTTGCTAACTAAAAAGGTTCCAATTAAATTGACATCTAAAATTTTTTGGAAGTTTTCTTTGGTTTTATCTTCAAAAGTTGTATCGATAGCTATTCCTGCATTGTTAACTAAAATATCAATACGGCCAAAAGTACTTATTATTTTGTTAATCATGTTAATTACTTCTTCTTCATTTGAAATATCTGCTTTAATAGCTAATACTTTGATGGGATATAATGATTCAATCTGTTTCTTTAAAGCAAGAGCTTCTTTTTTGCTTTGATTATAATTGATAATGACATTACATCCTTTTTTAGCAAATTCAATAATAGTAGCCTTCCCTATGCCATGGGATGAGCCTGTAACTAAAACAACTTTATTTTTGAAATTCATATTTTTCCCTCTTTTCCATGCCTATTATATCATGGATATTTTAGGTTGTAAATGATAGAATAGGATGGTAAATTTGCTATTTATTTATTTTTGTGTTAGAATATTAAGCTATATTTAAAGGGATTTGGTGGTGATGTTATGAATAATTTATTTATGAGTCAACTTAGTATAGGTGAATTTTTATCTTATTATAATAAACTTAATGAATGTGATTTAATAAAAATTGTGGAGGATGGTTCTTTAGAAAAAGTTAATGATGAAATATTCAGATTGTTTTTCTTACGTTCTAATAATACAATTAAATTTAAAATACTTGAAAATTCTAACTTATATAAAAGAGTAATAGATATAAGTCCTTCTAAGGCTGGAAGAACCATTTTTGAATTAGTCGATAGCATTGTTATTGAGAAGATTATTGGTAGTGAATGGGCATCTTTATGTGCTAAAGAGATATTTGAGTATTGCCAAATTGTTAATGATAAGATTTTTGATATTATTATTGGGGCAATGAACAAGGAAAATGTTACTTTTAATAATGAGATTTCTTCGATTATAAATGATTACATGAATAATGAGCTTAATTATGATTCTTATGTTATTGATTTATTTAATAATAAAGTTAAGACAGGTCTTAATCCTCTTTATTTATTGCGAACAAAAAATGAAAAAGAATTATTTATCTTAGCTAAATTTGGCCTTGTTGTAAAAGTTAAAGATAGTTTGAATGATGAAATTATTTTAGATGATAATAGAAGCTATAGTTACGACATGTTAAAGAAAATTAATACGAAACAAATTAATAATATTATTCACGTATTAAAAGAAAAAAAGATAGATAGTGATGAAGATATTTTAGTAGCTTCTCTTACTTTATATGCCATATTTGGTTATGATAATGCTTATAAAATTGTTAGAGATTATTTTACATATTTAACACCAATGGCTATTAAAAGGATTGGTAGTGATGGATTTAAAGATGAACGTCGTGAATTTCGTTTAAATCATCAAAAAAGGTTCTATTACTATGGTATTGAGGATGATACAATAGAGGCTATTGATAAAATGGATATTGATTTCTTTGGAAACTTTCTTATTTTTACTTCTGATAGGGAAAAATATGTACTTATGAATATGATTAAAGATAGAATTAAAGATGTTCCTTTAGATAGTAAAAGAAAAATTATTAAAGAAATCTTAAATGAAAAAATAAAAGAAAGAGAAGATAATTTTAAGAGGATTTATATGGCAGCATTAAAGAAAAGATTAGATGCTAAAGAAGAAAGAAAAACTATCAGTGCTAAAGAAATTATTTCATTACTGGGTAATTGTGACTATCCTTTAACATTAGATAAAAATGGACGTGCTATTGTTGATCCTCAGTTACAATCGTTTTTGCTTGGTAATTTAAAACATGATAACGATGCTCTTTTGCGGATTATTTTAAATGGTGAAGCTTGGGGACTTAATACAACAATCGATCAGGTTATTAATCGATTTGATATTTTTAAAGATATTGTAAAAAAAGCTAACGGAACTTTATCTTTAAATTCTATTTTAGATGTTATTGATATTTCTAAATCTAATTTATATCAATTAGAGCCTGATTTGTTAGATATTACATTAGAAACTTTATCGAAGATTATTAAGTCAAGAACTTATTGTTTCGAAAAAGAAGATGACATAGTTAAAAAGGTCTTTGAATTACATCGTAAAAGAAAAAAGAAAACATCATCCTCTATTCCTACGATTAAAGGAAGAACTAGTGAATTTGATTATAACGTTGTACCTTACGATGCCGAATATTTGTTAAGAGTTGGTGTCGATGCTGGCAATTGTATGAAAGTTGGCGCAATTGGTGGTGACTTTTTAGAATATTGTTTAACTAATGAACAAGGTGTAATTGTATATTTAAATGATAATTATGGTAATACATATATTTGTCCTTTTGTTAGAAGTGGTAATGCCATTCATTGTAATGGTATTGATCCAGAACCACCTGAAGAAGTATTAGATGATATTATGGAAACATTAATGCTTTTTGGACAAAATATTTGTGAAGAATCTGTTAAAAATAATCGGGAACATTTTTTAAATATTGAAGTAGTAACAATAACAGATTTACATATTCAAAGCTACATGTCACAGCAGGATTTTGAAATCTATCACTTAGATGAGCCTATTCCTTTAAATACTGAACTTTATACAGATTATAATAAACCAACTATCACTAATTATATTTTATTTAAAAGTAAGACATATGATAAGAACTATTATTATTTATCTGATGATAGATTTTTGCAAAAAAGACCTCCAGTGTTTAAATATGATGTTTTAAAAGAAAAGGATCAGGAAAGAATTAGCATTATTGTAAATAGTATTCTTTACAGTGATATTGATTATATGCCTATTTCTTTGGAGCAGAAAGAACTACTAAAGAAAAATTTTCAGAATATTGATGTAACTAATTTTATTTATATTGAAGGTAATAAAGATTGGTTTGTAGCTGTTGATAAAGATGGTAATATTATTTCGAAATTTTTACCATGGGATATTAGAGCTAGATTTGAGTATAAAGAAGCTTTAGAATCTACTTATAATGTATTTAATAATATTTTGGTTAATAAGACTAAGAAAAAGAAAAGACTTTGATGATCTTTTCTTTTTTTGGCAAAAGAAAAACCCTTGATATACAAGGGATTATATACTTAATGGGACGGACAGTGGGAATCGAACCCACGCATGTTGGAACCACAATCCAATGTGTTAACCACTTCACCATGTCCGCCAGTACGTATATAATTCTATCATACTTTTAAGGGTTTGACAAGCTATTTTTTTAATTTTGTGACTTTTAAGTTAAAATGTCCGTTTTTTTTAATTGGTTTACAAGTTAAAATGTCCTACTAAAAAATATAATAA
>CALVRZ010000004.1 GCA_944358875.1 uncultured Bacilli bacterium | reverse complement strand
TCAAAATTTTTTAGTAGGACATTTTAACTTAAAAACGCATTAATAAAAAACGGACATTTTAAAAAATAAATCACATAAATGTAAATTTTTTTTGAATATTTAAGTAATTTTTATGATTTTACTTTGATATTTTTAGATATTTTTTTCTAATAAACATTTGCTAAAAAAATATATTTATGCTATAATGAATATGTCAAAAGAAATGGCATAAAATAAAAAAGGGAAATACTTAACTTTAGCACGCCTAAGTACTTACCCTACATGTTTGGTGAAGTACTTAATCTATTGCAGATTGAGTACTATTTCTTTATACAAAGTATCATTAAAGATACTATTAGTAAAATGATAATTATGATTAGAAAAGTTATTAGTAAATCTTTTTTATAAGCGGCTTCAATTGTTGTAAAACAAGCGAACAAAGGCAATTTTTACTCTTTATATAAAGAGATAATGTATAAAAGATAAAAATATGGGTATATTATAAATACTGACAGATAAGACTTATATGAATTTTATTTTTTGATATAAGTATCTGTCAGTTTTTTTGGCTGATTTGCTTATTTTCTTGTTTTTTGGTATAATACATCTATGACGAGGTGATATTATGAAGATTACAAGTATTGAACTTGTTATCTCTGCAGTTAGAAGAAGTCAATATCCTGAAGATAATAAACCAGAGTTTTTACTCGTGGGAAGAAGTAATGTAGGTAAAAGTAGTTTTATTAATACTTTAATTAATAGAAAGAATTTTGCTAGAACTTCATCTAGACCGGGTAAAACACAAACACTTAATTTTTTTAAAGTTAACGATAGTTTTTATTTTGTCGATGTACCAGGATATGGATTTGCTAAAGTAAGTAAAAAACTTAAAAATAAATTCGGAATGATTATTGAAGATTATCTAGAAGTTAGAGAAAATTTAAAAAGAGTCTTTATGCTAGTAGACTTTAGACATAAACCAACTGAAGATGATGTCTTAATGTACAACTTCTTAGCTTACTATAAGATACCAGTCACAATTGTGGCGACTAAAGCAGATAAAGTTAAGAAAAGTGCATTTGAAAAAAATAAAAATATTATTATAAAAACTTTAGGAATTAAGAATGAAGATTTAATATTATTTTCAACAATTACTAAAATTGGTAAACAAGATGTCTTTGATATTATTGAGAAAGAGGTAAGTGGAGAGTAGCCTCTTTTTTATTTTAGAATAAACTATTTTAGGTGAAGATATGGTTTATAGTATTATTGATAAAAATAAATCTTTATTAAAAATACCTAGAGGTTTATTTGATGAAATTGATATTTATAATCGGGATGAGATTGAGGAATTTGTGAAGATTGTTATTGTGAGAATTCTTAGGAAAAGAAAGATAAAAGGAATTGTCTTTCTAGATATTTATATTGATTTATTTTATGGAATGATAATTGAAATTGAAAATAGAAGTTGGGATGATATTGACGATAAAATCGATGTTAAGATTGTCTTTCATATTGATAGTTCTTTTTTGTATGAGATTGATTATTTTGATATAAAAGATCTTGATTTTAAAGGACATACAATATACTATTATAATAATAAATTTTATTTAGAGATTAATCATGATATTGGTGATAAGTTGTTTTGTTATCTATTAGAAGCTAGAGAAATTTTATATAAGGATTTAAGTATTATTAGAGAAGGGATCGTTATTAATATTTAGGCTAGCTATATTTATTTTTTTTTGGTATAATATTGGTAAAAATGTGAGGTGATTTTTATGCGCATGAGTACAGTTGCTTTAGTAGGACGTCCTAATGTTGGAAAAAGTACTATTTTTAACCGCTTAGTAGGAAAAAGAATTTCTATTATTGATGATACACCCGGTGTTACGAGAGATCGAATTTATGGGGATGTTGAATATAAGAATTTTAAATTTCATTTGATAGATACGGGTGGAATTGATGTTACTGATGATGTCTTTAATGATGAAATTAAAATTCAGGCTGCGATTGCTATCGATGAAGCAGATATTGTTGTTTTCATTGTCGATGGAATGGCCGAGCTTAATCAAAATGATTATGTCGTTAGAGATATGCTTAAGAAATCAGGTAAAGATGTTATTGTTGCTGTGAATAAAATTGATAATACGAAAAGAGAAGATAATGTTTATAATTTTTATGAGCTTGGTTTTGAAAAGGTGATTGGGGTATCAGGAGAACACAATATTGGAATAGGAGTACTATTAGATGAGATTACTTCTTTACTTAAACCTATCGATGATATCCAATATGATGATAATATTATTAAATTTTCGATTATTGGACGACCTAATGTTGGGAAAAGTAGTTTGGTTAATGCTCTTTTGAATGAAGAAAAAGCGATAGTTTCGGATATTGCTGGAACAACGAGAGATGCGGTCGATACGCCTTTTAGATATGAGGGAAAAGATTTTGTAGCTATTGATACCGCGGGAATTAGAAAAAGTGGTAAGATTTATGAAAATATTGAAAAATATAGTGTTATTCGGAGTATGAAAGCGATTGAGAGAAGTGACGTCTGTGTTCTTGTTATTAATGCAGAAGAGGGAATTAAGGCACATGATAAACATATTGCCGGCTACGCACTAGAAGCGGGTAAAGCTATGGTTATTGTGGTTAATAAATGGGATACAGTCAGTGATAAAAATGATATTGCTAGTTATACTAAGTTAATTAGAAATGAATTTCAATTTATTACATATGTTCCAGTCGTCTTCTTATCAGCTTTAACAAAGAAAAGAATTCATACTTTAATGCCGGAAATTATTAGAGTTTATGAAAATGCGAGAAAAGAAGTTAAGACAAGTGTACTAAACGACGTTATTAGAGATGCTGTTTTATTAAATCAACCACCTAGTTATAAGGGAAAGAGATTAAAAATTTATTTTGCTAGTCAAACAGGAATTCAACCACCAAAGTTTACTTTTAATGTTAACAGTAAGGGACTTGTGCATTTTTCTTATGAGAGATACTTAGAAAATAAGATTAGAGAAAACTTTGATTTTGAGGGAACACCAATGGTACTTCAGTTTAAAAGTAAGGGAGAAAATTAGAATAACACATTTAGGCCTTTTACATAAAATATTATTGTAGGAGGTTTTTTAATGGCTTTTTCAGATAATTTTTTTAAGAAAATTGAAAAGAAAACGAACGTTAATAAAGAGACCATTTTATCTTTAGCATCAAAGTTACAACAGGGAGATATGAAAAATGAAGATACTTTGAAAGAAGTTATTAGGGATATTTCGAAAATGACAGGAAAAGAGGTATCTAAAGAAAAGGAACAAAAGATTATTAATGCAGTTCTTAATAATCAAGTTCCTAATAATTTAGATAAGTATTTAGATTAATGGGAAATATTATTATTGGAATTGTGGGACGTGATGAAGATGTTAATGGGACTAAAATACAAGCAATTGTTAAAAATAATTTAAAATATTTACATAATAGATGTAGTTATATTGGAATTGTTGTTTTTGATAATAATGATAGTGTTGATTATGATGTTTTGAATTTATGTGATGGTATTATTATTCAAGGGGGAAGTGATATTTATCCTTATCATTTTCAAATTGTGGAATATGCGATAAATAATAATATTCCTTTACTTGGTATTTGTATGGGGCATCAGATTATTGGTCTATATAATCAAAAATTAGAAGAAAGTGATCTAGTGAAAATAGATAATCATTATAGTAAGGATGAACTTCATCTTGTGAACTTAATGCCTGGTACTTATTTAGAAAAAATACTAGGAAAAAGTATTTATGTTAATTCAAGACATTTATATAAACTTGATAGTGTTAGTGAACCTTTGATTGTCAGTGTTAAGAGTACAGATGATGTTATTGAGGCAATTGAGTGGATCGATGATGATCATCTGATTATAGGAGTACAATGGCATCCAGAAGACATGAATAATATGGATGATCTTTATAACTTCTTTATTAGTGAAACGTTGAAAAGAAGACTTATGAAAAAATAGTCTTCTTTTTTAATATTTGGTTATATTTTTAGTTATATGGAATATGATTTAGTGAATAAAAGAAAAGAGGTAGATTATGGAAAAAATTGATGTTATAAAAAATATTGCGGAAAGAACGGGTGGAGATATTTATCTAGGGGTTGTAGGAGCCGTTAGAACAGGTAAGTCAACTTTTATTAGAAGATTTATGGAAACGTTAGTTATTCCTAATATTCCAGATGAAATTGAAAGAAAAAGAGCCTTAGATGAGTTACCACAAGCCGCGGCAGGAAAAACAATAATGACGACGGAACCGAAGTTTGTGCCTGCGACGGCGACGAAGATTATGATCGATGATTTTAGTGCTAATATTAGAATGATTGATTGTGTTGGTTATGTTATTAATGCGGCGAAAGGATATGAAGATGAGAATGGTCCTAGATATGTTATGACGCCTTGGTATTCAGAAGCTATTCCTTTTGTCGAAGCGGCAGAGATCGGAACAGAAAAGGTTATTAAAGATCATTCAACAATAGGAATTGTCATGACAACCGATGGTTCAATTGGCGATATTCCTAGAAATGAATATTTAGAAGCTGAAGAGACTGTTATTACAGAACTTAAGAGTTTGAATAAACCTTTTATCGTTATTTTAAATTCAGCTCATCCAATGTTACCAGAAACGGAAAAATTAGCTCTCTCAATGAAAGAAAATTATGGAGTACCTGTTATTCCTATTAGTGTAGAAAATATGCAAGAAAGAGATATGTATGGTATCTTAAAAGAAGCTTTATATGAATTTCCAATCGAAGAAGTTAAAGTTAATATGCCTGATTGGATTGCCATTTTAAATCATAATCATGATATTAAGAAAGCTTATATTGAAAAAATAAAAAATAGTGTTATTGAAGTTAATAAGCTTAAGGATATTGATAAAATTAATCAAGCTTTTACTGATTGTGAGTTTATTAGTAAAGCTTACTTATCAGAAGTAAATCCAGCGACAGGAGAAGTTACCATCAACTTAGAAGCTCCTAGTGGATTATATAATCAAGTCTTAAATGATATTATTGGTACTGATATTACTTCTAAAGCTAGTTTGTTATCTTTATTCCAAGAGTTTAATGAAGCTAAAACGGAATATGATCAAATTAAAGGGGCTTTAAAGATGGTCAAACAAACGGGTTATGGAATAGCTGCACCAACCCTTGCTGATATGAATTTGGAAACACCAGAAATTATTAAACAGGGTGGACGATATGGTGTGAAATTAAAAGCTAAAGCGCCTTCAATTCACATGATAAAAGTAGACGTTGAAAGTACTTTTGAACCTATTATTGGTAGTGAATTACAAAGTAAAGAGCTTATCGATCATTTGACTAAGGATAGTGAAACAAACGATATTTGGAAGAGTGAAATCTTTGGTCGTAGTCTAGATGTTATCGTTCAAGAAGGTATTCAAGCTAAATTATCGATGATGCCAGAAAATATTAGATTTAAATTAGGGCAAACTTTAACAAAAGTTATTAATAAGGGTTCTTCAAACATGATTGCTATAGTTTTATAGCAATTTTTTAATATAAAAACTAGTCTACTTGTGACTAGTTAAATTATTATCGATAAAAGATTTGATGATGATAATCATAATTAAGAGTAACATTATTGGTTTTTAAATTACGCATATTTAGTTTTAATAATTCCTCTTGATTTTCAATTTCAATATACATTTCATTAGCAGATGTTAAAATTAGTCTAGTAATATGACGATCTGTTTCATATAGTCTTCTTACATAATCAGCATTAGTCATCATTACTTGATCATTATTGATATAGATATAGCCTGAATTATAAGGAATAATTTGGTTGTAAGTAAGAGGTATATTGGATACAATAAGTAGACTACTATTATTAGTTAAGTTATATTCATAGTAACTAATAGAATTAGTTCCTTTGATGGAATAAACAACTTTGTTACCTAGATTAAATTCAATATGACCAGTAGCTATATTAGTTAGTTCGCTTCCATCATAGACATAAATTTCATTATTACGATTATAAATGATACTACCAGCACTAGCGGATGTGTAGAGACTAGTTATTTGATTATTATTATTGATGTTTAATAGTTTTTCCTCGTTAGTACTAATATCATATGTATAGATATGATTATCAGAGAGATAATAGATATGATTATCTAAGACATCTAGGTCCGTTATAGATGTTGGTAAGTCAGCAATTTTATCTAAGGAATAGTTAGAGTTACCATTAGTTAGATTGATATTATAAAGTGAACCTACATTACTATCTTCTAAATAGATATAGATATTTTCACCATTATAATCATAATAAATATTATTGTTGTATTGACTTAGATCAGCTAGTTTTATTTCTTGACCTGTTTGAATTAAAGCCACTAATTCTTTGGTATTATCTTGATTTTCTTTGACCGCGAATGATTCAACATCCTTTAATTCACTATTAGTTGTGGGCTTTTCAATATGATTTTCGCGAGGATAAAACATATCAGTTAGAACATAAGCGATAACACCAATTAATATTAAAATAATAGCCATTAAGATAGTTACGGGCCAATTACTTCGTTCTTTTTTCACATTTATCACCTTACTATCAGATATATTATAACATAGTTTGGAATATTTCACTATAAAATTTATTAATTTATGTATATTTTTTGGAAAAGGGCTTGATTTTAATGGCTTTTCGTGGTATTCTTTATGAGTAAGCATAATAAAATGCTTAATATGAAAATGGAGGTAGAATTTAAAAATGACAAAAGCTCAATTAGTTGATTTTATTGCTGATAAAGCTGATTTAACAAAAGCTGATGCTGCTCGTGCTTTAGAAGCTACTATGGAAGGAATTATAGAAGGATTAAAAGAAAGTGATAAAGTTACTTTAGTTGGATTTGGTACTTTCACTGCTAAAAAGAGAGAAGCTCGTACTGGACGTAATCCTCAAACAGGAGAAGCTGTTCAAATTGCTGCTCGTGTTGTTCCTGGATTTAAAGCTGGTAATAAATTAAAAGATGCTTTAAACTAATTGATTAATATGAAAAAAACAAGTTAATGATTGAAAATTAACTTGTTTTTATTTTACTTCACGGTAGATAGCAGTTACTTTACCTAAAATCATTTCATTAGATACGATATTAATATTTAAGGTTGGATATTTAGGATTAAGGGCTTGAAGGATAATACCTTTAGGATAGCGATATAATCTTCTTACCGAGAGAGTATTACCTTTAACAGCGATGACAATATCATCACCATTTTGGTAGTCTTCTCTTTTTTCAAAATAGACTTTATCATTTTTTTGATAAACAGGATTCATTGAATCATCAGTTATTTTGATAGCTAGATCTTTATGACTTGTTGTTGCTTCATAAGTTGCATTTTTATAAGTATTAATGATTTTTTCAGTCTTGGTAGTTAAATTTTTATCAGGTCTAATACTACTCATATATTCTTTAATCATCTTTTTTTCAAAGATTTCTTTTTCTTCTTTCGACATAGGTATTTCATTTAAAACTAAATTATCTATTTTAAAGATGCGACAAATTTCGAAAAAGATATCATAAGGAATATTAAGAGTTCCTGTTTCATATTTATGAAGAGTCTGTCTATTTTTTTGATGGTTTAGAGCTTTAGATAGATCTTCTAGAGAATAATTATATTTTTCCCTTGCTTCTTTTAAAATTTTGGCAACAAAGGGTTTTAATTCGTCACTTACTAATTCTTGCTTTTTAGTACGCATATATATTCCTCCTTTATTTTATTTTGTTAATAATGTAAATAGGGATGGTTCCAATTATTTCAATAATTAAAATAATAAGATATCTAATTAAAATTAAGATAGATAATTCTTTGATGTTGACAAGACCTAGGTAGGCAATAAAACTAAAGATAATCGTAGCCATAAATGAAACAATAATGGATGTTAAGATATTACTTATTATTATTTTGTTCTTTACTCTTCTGATTTGATGATAGAGAATAGCATTAAACCATAAGATAATTAGAATGGATATACTATTAGCTAGCATGATACGAAGATTTTGGAAAGTATAATCAAATGTTTCATTCATGATAGACATACTGGTATTACCATTAATTAAGGTAGCTAAAAAGATAATAATGGTACTTACGACGGTACTTCCTACTAAGACAAGGATGAGTTTTTTGATTTCTTCAGGTCCATATTTTTGAACGATGATATTACTTGTTATAAAGATAGAAGCATAGATAGTGAAACCTAAAGCTATTTCCAGAGATAAAATCTCAGTTCTTTTTAAAACCATAATATTAGAAAGGATTAAACCAACAATAGCATAGAGATATAAGCCTTCTTTTTGTTTCTTTTGGTAGAGAATAATAATAGTTGTATAGCATAATATTATTTCAATAATTAAATAAATAAGATTCATAAGCGCACCTTCTTTTTACTAGTTAAATAATTAAAGATAGGAGTATATAAGATACTGATGATTAAACCAATAAAGTAGGTGGCTAAAGCAATATTTAATTTACTTAGAAAGCTTGGATCACTAGCATATGCTATAAAACTAAAGATTAAACTATTAAGTAAGCCTAGGACCATGTAAATTAAGTTGATACTTATTATTTTGTTTTGGTAAATTTGATTTAAAGTAAGATATATTTGGGGAGAAATTATTTCAGTTATTATTAACAAGAGAGGAAAGATAATAAGAATTTGATAATTATCAATGAATAATCCTTTCATATTGGTTGATAGGGTATCATTAATTGATGGAATATAACTACTTGTTGTTAAAATGGCAAAAGCTGTGGCAATTAAACAAAAGATGGTTAAAAACAAATAGTTATAATGATTCTTCTTAGTCTCTTTCTCGATAAGAAGATATACTATTTCTAAGATAGAGATAGTAGTTATAACGTTAGCATTGACGCTTAGACCCCAGATGTTTAGAACTTTAAAAGACAAAAGATAAGATACAATTGTCATGATAATCAACATTATATATAAACCTTTTTTGTCTAAATAGTTGTAAGCAAGGGGTATTGTTATCATACTTATTATTGTAATAATCAAGAAAATAATTTCACTCATTATGACACCTTCTTATTCTTTATATATATTATATCATAATTTGTTTAAGATACAAAATATTTTAAAGAGGAAATACTATTTTTGTTCTTTTTTAGCAACAATCATATCATAGAAGGCCTCAATTCTTGTTTCGACGGCGACTTCTGAGTCATTGGAATCAAAACTGAAATAAATAATAGGAATGTGATAATCTTTACTTACTTCGGCCATGATCGGCATAGCACTGATCTCAGGTGTACAGCCAAAACTTTTGATATGGACAATACCATCGAAGCCTTTTTTGGCTAGCTCTTGGCTTAAAACAACACTTTCAGTAGCATCGGCGCCAAGATGGTATTTGAGATATTTTTTGCCTTTTCTTAAAAGTCTTTTTAGATTAAATTGTTTAATAAGAAGGAGATAAGTGAAGGTGGTAAAGCGTTTTACTTCAATACCGCGACTAGCTAATTTACGTTCAATATTAGAACTAGTATAGGGCTCCATGATCGAATAAAGTTCACCAACAATGCCTATTTTAAGATGATCTTGAGGTTTATTGATAGGACACTTGCGATAACGTTTTTTATATTTGAAATAGATCTTAATTAATTTGAGAGGATTAATATGACCTTTTAAGCTATTTAAGAAATCTTTTTCAATATTAATAAAGCTATCTTTATTTACTTCAAAACCCATGTTTTCACGGGGATACTTGCCTAGTTTATCCATGATAATAATCATAAGAAAAGTGTTAAATAAGTAATAGCTATAAGTTATAATATTAATTTTGGGATTTATTTTTTTGACATATTTGTAGATATTGATTAAAGAGACATGGTTGTTTTTGATAAAGTTAACAAATTCAAAATGATAGCCTAAATCTTTTAAGATTTGTTCTTGTAATTCAGCATAATAGCCATAGCGACAACCACCACCCGCTTGAAAGATAGTGTCGGCGCCTAATTCTAAGCTTTCAATGAAATTACCTAGATTGTATTTAAAGGGGACACAGACGTAGTCGGGAGAGTACTTACTACCAAGATTAATTGTTTTCTTAGTAATAGGAGGTGGGACAATTACTTCTTGACGAGTAGCTTTAGATATTAAATATGAAATAGGAATGTAATAATTTCCTATATGAGGGAATGTTATTTTTTTATTCATGGTTATTTTTCCTTCCTTCGATAATATCGATAAAACTTTCTAATCTTGTTTGAAGACCAGCTTCGGCGGATGATTCATCTATAATGATATTGGTAATAGGGACATTTTTGATTTTACGAATAAGTAATTCATTGACGAGAGAATCTGGACCACAAGGAAAGGCTGTTAAAAAGATAATACCATCGACGGCTTCTTGGTAGTAATTAATCGCGCCGATGATTTCTTTAGAATAGGTCCAATAGAGGGTCTCAGATAATTCTTTAGAATATTCAATAGCTATTTTTTTATCTAAACGGTCTGCATAAATGATGTCAATATTATTTTCTTTAAAGAATTTAGTAATTGGGTAGCCAATATATTTATCATAGATATTATAAGGATGGGCAATGATAAGAATTTTTAATTTATTATTTTTTAGATTGTTAGCTTGGCATTGCATAAGTTCTTGGTTATATTTTTTTTCTTTTTTATGAGCATGATAATAGGCGCGAATTATTTTAATAGGATTTTTTGTTATTTTTAGGCCCATTTTAAAGAATTCATAGGCTTCTTTATGATGTGTACTTATTTCAATATTATAGTTTAAGATTTTTAAATTCGGGAAGGTATTTTTGACAATATCATAAAGACCGCTGAATTTGATACACACTTTTTCATCTTTGCCATAGTCAGATATTCTAGGAATTAAGACATAATCACATTTATCAATAAGATAGGCAACATGTCCCATATATACTTTTGACGATAGACATGATTCATCGATAGAATAATCTTTACCTAAGGCAATTATCTCTTTGTTAGTATCGGGACTTAGGACGATTTGGCAATTTAGTTTTTCGAAAAAGTTTTTCCATAAAATATGATGCCGATAATAAAGGAAAGCACGAGGAATACCTATTTTTATTTTTTTCTTCATTGTATCACCTAAAGTAATATATGCTTGGCCAAAAAAAATAATACTTGATAAAGTACTATTTTAATAAAACGATGAGATAAATAAGTAAATAATTATTAAAAGAAATTAATTGTTAATTTCTTATCGTTAAAAAAGCGAAGAAAGGTTATTCTTCGTTTTCTTCATCTTCAGTAACAATGGTTAAATCAGATAAATCATCATCGTCATCTGATAAGTCATCATCTAAATCTAAGTCGAAATCATCGATAGGATCTTCTTCAGGTTCATCGATTAACTCTTCTTCCTCTTCTTCGATTGGTTCATCATCTTTTTCTTCATATATTTCGTCGATTTCAACTTTTACTTTGTGATTTTTACGTAAATCCCAATTACCATCATTTAAGAGAATAAAATCCTTAGATGTTGTTAATGACTGAAAGAAATCAGCAATTTTATCATGATATTCACTTTCATCTAATTTTAAAAGATTACATACTTCTTTAAATAATTCAGCAGTAGTCATTGTTTTTTTATTTTCTTCTAAATATAAGGCTGCGATTTGCGTATATGATAATAATTCTAATTCTTCTTGACTCATTTTACTTAATTTCATTTTTTCCTCCTACATTTGTTCTCTTGGAATGATGCCTATTAATTCTAAAGCATTATTAATAACAATCTTAATAGCATTTAGAAAGGCTATTCTTTCTTTAGTATAAATATCATCTTCCGTGATTATTTTTTCTTTAGAATAGTATGAATGGAAAAGACTTGCTAGTTCATAAGTGTAATTAGCTATTAAATGAGGTAATTGTTTTTGACCAGCACTTATGACAATATCTTCAAATTCATATAATTTATTCAAAATAGTATATGCTATTTCACTGTCGATAGTGTTAAACTTAGGAATTATTTCAACTTTATTATGATATAAATTTAAAATTGATGAAATTCTAGCATTGGCATATTCAATGTAATAAACAGGATTTTCGTTAGATTGTTTGATAGCTAAATCTAAATCAAAGTCCATTTGGGTATCAATACTTTTAGATGAAAAGAAATATCTAGTAGCATTGACGCCAACTTCATTGATTAAGTCGATAAGAGTTATGGTCTTACCAGTTCTTTTACTTAGTTTTATTTCTTCATTGTCCTTGATGAGACGGACCATTTGAAGAATTTTGATATCTAAAAGATCAGGATCTTTATCTAAGATTTTAAGGGCCGCTTTTAAACGGTTGATGTAGCCATGATGATCAGAACCAAAGACATCAATTAACTTATCATAACCACGATTCATTTTATCAACATGATAAGCTATATCTGGTAAGAAATAGGTATAGTTACCATCACTTTTAATTAAGACACGATCTTTTTCATCGCCATAATCAGTCGTCTTTAGCCATAGAGCATCTTCATCGATAAAACATTTATTACTTCTTTTAAGTTGTTCTAAAGTGTTATCAACAAGACCATGATCATACAATGATTGTTCACTGGTGAAGATATCGAAATTAACACGATACTTGTCTAGATCTTTTTTGATTTTATCAAGAAGAATATTTAAACCTTCTTTACGGAAGAAGGAAACATCTTCTTTAATTTTTTGATCTTTGTAAGTATTATAGATTTTTTCAGCGATAGTAATTATTTCTTTGCCATGATAACCATCTTCTGGTATTTGGAAAGGAAGGCCACATATTTCTTTATATCTTTCTTTGATAGATATACCTAAATTATTCATTTGGTTACCAGCATCATTAACATAGTATTCTTTAGTTACATCATAACCGATGAAAGACATGATACGGGCTAGATTATCACCATAAGTAGCACCACGACCATGACCTACATGTAAAATACCAGTAGGGTTAGCACTTACGTATTCAATGTTGATTTTTTTGTTTTGACCAACATTACTTTTACCATAGTTTCGTTTTTGTTCGTTAATAGTGTTAATGTTATTAAGAAGATATTCTTTACTTAAAAAGAAATTGATAAAACCAGGATAGGCTACTTCAATATGATCAATTAGAGGATCATTAATTTGATTTTTAATTATTTTAGCTATTTCTTCAGGTTTTTTGTGCATAATACTTGATAGAGTTAAAGCTACATTAGTAGAATAGTCTCCTTTGGTTTTATCTTTAGGTATTTCAACTATAATATCTTCTTTGTCAATACCTAATTCTTTTAAGCTACATTTTATGATATGTATTAGATTATTTTTTATACTCATATTCATCACTCACTTCTATATTATACTCATATTCACAATTTGATTCAATTACACTATATACAACATTGATATGATTATCTTTGATGGTTAATTCTGTTGTTTTGATATTTAATTCTAATTCAATATTATTTTCTTTAACTAGATAGCTACTTACTGTATTTTTATCTAAGGTAAAGATAAGAATATTTTTAAATTCTTCATTTTCTCTTATGAGAATGACTTGATTAGAATTTATTTTTAAGATATTCTTGGTATCTTTTTCATGATAGGTTAATTTATGTTTATCTTTTATTCCTTTACTTGTAATAGGAATTTTAGTGTTTTCGGTTATGTTTTCAAGGTAACCATTTACTCTAACTTTAATAACATCACCACCTGTTTAATAATTGTTCTTTGACATTATACCACAACATTGTAAAAAATAAAACTTATATTTTAACTTTTTTTGCTAATATTAATAGTAGCTTGATCTAAAGCCTTATTTTATATGGAAAGAAGTGAGGGAATAAAGATGAAAATTTTAAAACGTTTTTTAAAAATTGGCGGAGTTTTATTAGGTGTTTTTGTTTTGGCACATGCCGCCTTATATGTTTATTGTCTAATTACTCCTAAAATGGATATTAATAAATCACAATCTTATTATCTTTATGATAATGAAAGTAAACTAGTTTTTGATGATGGGGATGAATGGGTTAGCTTAAATAATATTAGTCCTTATTTGATTGAAGCGACGATTAATACGGAAGATCAATATTTTTATTATCATGTTGGTTTTGATTATTTTAGAATTGCAAAAGCGATGGTTAATAATATTCTTAGTGGTTCGATGTCAGAAGGGGCATCGACAATTACACAGCAATATGCCCGCAATTTGTTTTTGAACTTTGATAAGAATTGGTCAAGAAAAATTGATGAAGCTGTTTTGGCTTTTGAATTGGAAACACATTATACGAAAGATGAGATTTTGGAGGGATATTTAAATACGATTAATTATGGTGGGGTGATGGGAATTCAGAATGCTTCTAAATATTATTTTAATAAAAATGCTAGTGACCTTACTTTAGCAGAGAGTGCAATGTTAGCAGGAATTCCTCAGTCACCAGCGAATAATTCTCCTTTGACTAATCCTGAGAAGGCAAAAAGTAGGCAAGAACTTGTTTTAACAATGATGATGGAAAATGGGATTATTACCGAAGAGGAAATGAACGATGCGATTAAGACAAAATTAACTTATGCAACGACGGTGGATAATAATGAATTAACAGCAGTGGCTTATTTTAGAGATGCGGTAATAGAAGAGCTTAATAGTATTGAAACAATACCTAAATCTTTGATTGAAACAGGTGGTTTATATATTTATACAACTTTGGATGTGGATGCCCAGAAGGCTTTAGAGGATGCGGTTAATAATAATATGGATTCTAGTAAGGAATTGCAGGTAGCGGGAATGATGATGGATCCTAATAATGGAGGTGTTATGGCTTTAATCGGGGGTGTTAATTATAGTGCGAGTCAATTTAATCGAGCTACTAATGCGAAAAGACAGGTCGGTTCGACAATGAAGCCTTTTCTTTATTATGCTGCTTTAGAAAGTGGTTTTACGGCTTCTTCAGCATTTACGAGTGAAAAAACAACTTTTTCTTTTTCTAATAATAAAACTTATACACCAAATAATTATAATGATACTTATGCTAATATGCCTATTTCGATGGGGGCGGCTGTTTCTTATTCTGATAATATTTATGCTGTTAAAACGCATCTATTCTTAGGAGAAAATATGTTAGTGGATATGGCTAAAAAGGTGGGTATTACGAGTGAACTTGAACCTATTCCATCACTAGCATTAGGAAGTGAAGAGATTAGTATGATTGATATGGTAACGGGTTATTCGGCATTTGCTAATTTAGGTAGTAGAGTAACACCTCATTTTATTGAAAAGGTACTGGATAGTAAAGGAAATGTTTTATATGAATTTAAAGATACCAAGGAACAAGTACTTAATTCTAGTAATGTCTTTATTTTAAATGATATGCTTACTTATACCTATGATACATCATTTGTTGACTATAATACGCCGACGGTTCTTAGTTTACTGCCAAAGATGACACATAAATATGGAATAAAAACGGGAACAACGGATACGGATTATTGGATTATGGGTTTTAATCAGGATGCTGTTTTAGGTATATGGAATGGTTATGATGATAATCGGAAAGTTAGTAGTGAAGATAATGGGTATCATAAGAATATTTGGGTAGAGACGATGGAAACTTATTTTAAAGATAAGGATCCTGGTTGGTATGATATTCCCGACAATGTGGTCGGGGTATTAGTTAACCCTATTACGGGGCAACTAGCTGAAGAGGGTGAAGGTAATAAGAGTAAGATTTTCTATTTTATTAAAGGGACAGAACCTAATGTCAGCTATGTCAGTAATGATTTAGATGAGGCTTTTAAGGAAGAAAATCATGTTGTTAGTGAGGAAGAAGAAAATGAATAAAAAAATCAGTTAATGATGTTTCCTAGAAATAGGTTTCATCATTTAACTGATTTATTTTTTTATTGATATGGTTAATTGATATTTATCTGGTAGATCTAATTCTTGAATGTCAACAATATAGCCATTATTCTCTAAATTATTTATTAAATCACGTACTTGATTAACAGCATTAGTTACGTTATTAGTTGGGGATCCAGTAGGAGTAGGGGCAACAGGCTCAGGAGCTACGGTTGGTTCTGGAATTGATGGTAATTCCATAGCAGTTTCTGGTGTTGCAGGAGCAGGAGTTGCTGTCTCAATACTTGGTGCAGGCATTACTGGAGTGATTGGTCCTTCATTAACAGGGCTAACAGTTGGTGTTGGCTCACTGATAGGGCTGATTGGATCTAAACTAGGTGTTTGAATGCTATTTGGTTCATTATTAGGAACACCCGCAATTGGAGCTGTATTTGTATCAATAGATGGAATAGGGCTTGGTATTGGCTCACTGATAGGGCTAATTGGATCTAAACTAGGTGTTTGAACGCTATTTGGTTCATTATTAGGAACACCCGCAATTGGAGTTGTATTTAAACCAATAGGTGAGATAGGACTTGGTGTTTCAGGAATAGGGTTTGCCTCGACTGGAGGTACCTGGCTAATTGGACTAATTGGTTCAATCGTAGGAGTTGGTGATCCACTTTCAGATACTGGAGTTACCGTAACATTTTCGTTTACAATTGGAGTTATATTAGGAATTGGATTAGCAGATGCTCCTGGAACGGTTACTGGTGGAGTATCATTAATTGGTGTTAAGGTTGGTGAAACTGTTCCTGGAAGTGAATCAACTGGAGAAGCTCCCATTGGTTCTGGTGTGACTGGCGCAATTGGACTGATTGGTTCAATACTTGGCATAGTATTTACTGATTCAATTGGTGGCACAACAGGGGTTGGCGCTTGAGGCTCTGGCTCAGGTGCACTAGCAGGAGTAACGGGAGTGACAGGGGTTAGGGTAGCACTATTTAAAAAGCTATTTAATGATGATGGATCACTTGTTGGCATTGGATTTGCACTCACATTACCCATATTTAAACTTTCATCTTCTAAATCAGGGAAAAACTTATTTCCAGCTGGGGTTGGCGCTGGTATTTGTACTTGTGGTGTTGTTGGTGCAGCAACCGGTTCTGTTTTTGGTGCTTCTGGCTGTAATAAACTATCAAAACTTGGAATTTGGTTATTTAATTCATTATTCATATTTTTTTCCTCTTTTCTTTCTTCTTTTTGGGTTGATTGATTTAAATATCTTTGAAAAATATTATCACTATTTAAATCATTAAGATTGATAATATCAGGATTTTCAAATTTTGTTATACTTGGTAATTCCTCTGGTTGTGGCTCTGGCTGATTGAATTCAATATTTATTTTGGATTTATCAATAACAGGTATTTGTTTTTCAATATTGTTATCTTTATTAATATTAGAATCATTATTGGTTAAATCTTTAATAACTTGATCTGTATCTTTAACCGTCAATCTTTCTTTTATAATACGATTTAAGATATCAACTTGTTGGTTTGGATCTTTAACCGCAAGTAAACTTCTGGCATGACGTTCAGATATTTGATTTTTGGCTAAGGCTTCTTGAACTTCTTTAGTTAAATTTAAAAGTCTTAATTTATTAGCAATTGCTGATTGACTTTTACCAAGTCTGTTAGCTAATTCGGCTTGGGTGATATTACTAAAGTCGATTAATCTTTTATATGATTTGGCTTCTTCAATGGCACTTAATTCTTCTCGTTGGAGATTTTCAATAATAGCTAATTCAGCACTTGTTTGATCGTCCATTGTCGCTATCATGGCAGGTACTTCGGTTAAACCAGCGATGATGGCGGCTTTATAGCGACGTTCACCGGCAATTATTTCATATTTGGGACCAATTTGCCTTAACGTTAGAGGTTGAATAATACCATATCGTTTGATAGAAGCTGCTAGTTCATTTAAAGCTTCCTTATCAAAATTTATTCTTGGTTGGAAACGATTGGGTACTATATCCTCTATTTTTACTTTAATAATTTGATTATTCGTATTCATAGGACAACCTCTCTTTATTCTTTTTATTCTATTATTATCATACAATAGATTCAAGATTTTTACAAGTTTTTTTGATTTATTTTTGGATAAAAGTTGATTTTTGATGGACAAGATATGAAAAACGTCTAAAATATTTAAACAAATTTAGACGTTTTAATTATTGATTTTTAATACAATTAGATTTCTTTAATAGAATAATGGTAATTTATATCAATTTATAGTTGTAACATAATATTTATTATCGTTTGATTTATTTATTTCATACTCTTTTATAACTATATGTTCTTTATCATAGAACTTGATATTTGTTGTATTATCATATGAATTAACATTATCATCTAGAGGACTCCAATATATTGTTGTATTACATTTTACTATATATTCACCATTTTTTACTAATTCTACTTCTTTAGCTTCGATAATTTTGCCATTATCTATATTAATTTCAATTTGGTCAAAATTACAATCAATTGTAAATGGAATGCCTGGTATGTCACTCATAGTTAAGGAATATTCACTTACTTTGTTGCTTATTTGTAACTTATTGTTTGTTAATGATTGATCTTTGAATTTTACAATTATTATACAACTAATAATGACTATTATTGCAATTATTAAAATTAGAATAAGATATTTTTTTTCATATAATATTCACCCACTTCTTTTATATTTATTTAATTAAAGCAAATAATTTATTTTGATTATCTCTATTTTATTAGAAAGAATATTACTATTAAGATGCATTTTTTAAAGTGAATTTAACTATTATGCCTTCCAACTTATTATACTACACATTTTTATATAACTACAACCTAATGTTTTGTTTTTTGAAAATGATTTAAGGAATAAATTTTACTATACATATCAATTATTAATAGGTTTATTTTCTAATAATTTAAAAACGTCTAAAATGTTTAAGCAATTTTAGACGTTATAGTTATTGATTTTTAATACAATTAGATTTCTTTTTTCTTAATATCACTGTATCTTCTTGGATAAAGAGAATTAGTAATGTTATTTTTGTGAAAAACTAAGATATGACGATGACTGTTTTCAACAGGTAAGTTGAAAACTATATCTTGTTCTTTGGTAATATCTAATTTTTTGATATAATTATCAATATTTTCTAATTCATTATTTATATTTCCTTTTAAGGGAATAAATAAGCCATTTACTTTAACTAAAGGAATACTATATTCTAATAGATGTTTTAAAGGTGCGACAGCACGACAAGTTACAATATCAAATTTTTCACGATTGACTTTGCTATATTCTTCAATTCTAGCATTAATTACTTGAATGTTTTTTAGATTTAGTTGGGTAATTACTTCTTGTAAAAATAAACATTTTTTATTAGTAGAGTCAATTAGAGTTACATTTAAGTTAGGGAAAACTATTTTAAGTACTAAGCCAGGAAAACCGGCGCCAGTGCCAACATCACATAGACTTTGATTGTCTAATTTAATGGCCTTGACGATAGTTAGACTATCATAAAAGTGTTTTAAGTATACATCTTGTTCTTCAGTAATCGCGGTTAAGTTGAATTTTTTATTAGTTTCCACAAGAAGGTGGAAATATGAATCTAATTGATTTAGTTGTTCATCCGTTATTTCTATTCCTAATTTTTTTATTTCTTCAATAAACTTAGTTCTATTCATTATAATACTTCTTTAAATAGATCATTAGAATAGAAATGTCGGATGGATTAACACCACTGATACGAAGAGCTTGGCCTAAAGATTTAGGTCTAATAAGTTCTAGTTTTTGACGGGCTTCACTAGCTAGATTAGGTATTTTCTGATAATCTAAATCTTCAGGAATTTGTTTGGCTTCGTTTTTTAGCATTTTTTCGGCTTCACGTTCAACTTTATTAATATAGCCTTCATATTTGATTTGTATTTCAACTTCTTCGATAACTTCCTTGGAATAATTAATTTTTAGTAAGTTTATTTGTTCTAATTTTGGAATAGTTATTTCTTGACGCTTAAGAAGATTATAAAGACTAATACCATCTTTGATACTTATATCAGTTATTTGACTTAATCTAGCAATGGTATCTTTTGTTGGAGTTATCTTGGTTTCTCTTAAGTATTCTTTTAACTCTTCAATATCTTTTTTCTTAGTTAAGAATTTTTGATATCTTTCTTCATCAATTAAACCAACTTGATGTCCATATTCTCTTAGTCTTAAATCACAATTATCATGACGAAGAAGGAGACGATACTCAGCACGAGATGTTAACATACGGTATGGCTCAATAGTACCTTTAGTAACTAAATCATCGATTAAAACACCAATATATGATTCGTTTCTTTTTAAAATTAATGGTTCTTTATGTTCTAGTTTTAAACTGGCATTGATACCAGCGATTAAACCTTGACCTGCAGCTTCTTCATAACCACTGGTTCCATTTATTTGGCCGGCTGTAAAGAGATTCTTGATTTTTTTGGTTTCTAAACTAGCATTGATTTGTGTGGGGTAGATAGCATCATACTCAATAGCATAAGCATATCTTAAAATCTTAGCATTTTCTAGACCTTCTAGAGAATGAACCATTTTTTCTTGAACATCTTTGGGCATACTAGTAGAAAAACCTTGAAGATATATATCATCATAGTAAAGACTTTCAGGTTCTAGGAAAAGTTGATGACGTTCTTTATCTTTGAATTTAACAAGTTTGTCTTCAATTGATGGACAATATCTTGGTCCAACACCCGTGATGTCATCTAAGCCACCATACATGGCAGATTTATTTAAGTTATCTAAAATTATTTTGTGAGTGTTTTGGTTAGTATAGATTAGATAACATGGTTCTTGATGGTTGACATCGTAAGTGGCAGGATAGTCATGAGAGAAAGTATAGATTGTAGAATCGCCATCTTCACGTTTGGTTTTACTAAAATCAATGGTATCGCGCTTAATTCTAGGAGGAGTACCTGTTTTTAATCTTAAAATATCTAAACCGTATTTTTTGAGATTATCACTTAAGTGTAATGATGGTTCTTCATCATGAGGACCACTTCTAGTTCTGGTATTACCGATAAGGATATCCGCTTTTAAATAGGTACCTGTAGTTAGTATAACAATATTAGATGATATTTTTACTCCTTCTTTAGTAATGACACCTTTAACAGTATTATCTTCGACGATTAAGTCTTCAACCATTGCCTCTTTGATAGTTAGATTTGGTGTACTTTCTAATGTTTTTAACATTTCTTTAGGATAGGTAACTTTATCAGCTTGGGCTCTTAGTGATCTTACAGCAGGACCTTTAGATGAATTTAACATTTTCATTTGAATTAATGTTTTATCAGCATTAATACCCATTTCGCCGCCTAGAGCATCTATTTCTCTAACGATGATACCTTTTGCAGAACCACCGATCGATGGGTTACAGGGCATGGTGGCAATGTTATTCTTATTTCCCGTGATAAGAAGGGTCTTATGACCAAGACGGGCACCAGCAAGAGCGGCTTCACAGCCAGCATGACCACCGCCGGCAACAATTATTTCATATTCCATTTTTACACCTACTTTCCAAGACAGAAACGTGAGAACATTTCATCTATTAATTCATCAGTATATGTTTGACCGATGATTTCACCTAATTTTGACCAACATTCTTTGATGTTTATTTCGACAATATCTATAGGATCGCCACTGGTAATATTACTAAGAGCTTCATTTAGATATTTTTGAGCTTGTTTTAGTAAAGCAATACTACGTGCATTACTTAAATAACTTAAATCTTCTTGTTCTAATTGTTCTAAATTAAATAATTCAATAATTTTATCTTTGATTTTTTGAATTCCCACATTATTTTTAATGCTAATTTTGATAGCTTCAGCGGGATAATCTAATTTGGTTGGTAAATCGGTTTTGTTGATAACGATAATATGTTTTTGGGTATGAAGTTGACTAAGTAGTTCTTCATCTTCTTTCGTTAATGGCTCATTATTATTTAACATATAAATAATGAGATCTGATTTATTTATGATACTCTTACTTTTTTCAACACCAATTTTTTCCACAATATTGTTGGTATCTCTAATACCAGCCGTATCAATAAAGTTTAAAATGATACCATTTAAGGTAATTGTTCCTTCGACGATATCTCTAGTAGTGCCTTCAATATCGGTAACAATAGCTTTATCTTCTTCAAGAAGAGCATTTAATAAACTACTTTTACCAACATTAGGACGCCCGATGATACCTATATTGATACCTTCATTAATAAGTTTACCGTCTTCAGATTTGGTTATAAGATGTTTTAGTTCTTGATTTAGAATTTTTAAATCAGGCAAGATTTTTTCATTGGTAACTACTTCAATATCTTCGTACTCTGGATAATCAATGTTAACTTCAATATTAGAAATAATATTCACTAAATGGTTACGAAGAGAGTTGATTTGATTAGAAACGGAACCACTTAATTGGTTAATAGACATAGTTCTTGCTTTATCTGTTTTGGCATTGATAAGATTAATAATACCATCAGCTTCCACTAAATCAATTCGACCATTTAAAAAGGCCCTTTTACTAAATTCACCGGGTTCCGCTAGAATAGCACCATTTGTTAAAACTAACTCTAAAACTTTATTAGTAGTAGCAATACCACCATGACAATTGATTTCGACAACATCTTCAGCAGTGAAAGTCTTAGGAGCACGCATTACACTCACTAATACTTCATCAATAATATTATCTTCTTCCACGATATGACCATAGTGAATGGTATGGGTAGGAACATTAGTTAAATCTTTACCTTTAAATATTTTATTTACGATATTAATAGCATCTTTACCACTTACTCTAACAATAGAGATAGCACCGATACCGAGAGCCGTTGAAATAGCGGCGATAGTATTATCCATAGTATCACTTCCTTGGGTAATTATTTTATCATATTTTTGAATAATTTTAAAGTACATAGAAAAAAGAAAGTTCTATTCACTTTCTTTTGGTTTAATAACAACACAACGATTTGGTTCTTCGCCAGCACTTTCGGTATAGACAAATTTATCGTTACTAAGAGTACTATGAATGATTCTTCGTTCAAAGGAATTCATTGGATCTAATTTAGCTTCAACTTTAGTTTTGGCTACTTCTCGAGCAACTCTTTTAGCAAGAACTTCTAGATTTTTATTTTTCTTTTCTTTATAGTTTTCAACATCTAGGATAATAGATAAGTGTTCATTAGTTTGATTATTGATAATTTGTCTAATAATAGTTTGAAGAGAACTTAAATTGCGACCGCCTTTTCCTATTAATATAGAGTTGTTATCAGAAAAGATCGTTACAGTGATATTATTTTCTCTTTTTCTAACTTCTAAGTTGGCATTGATATTCATAAGAGTCAAGATATCGTTTAATGTATCTTTTAAATTATCAATAATATCGTTATACGTTATTACTTCTATTTTAACTAACTTTTTTAACAAACCATTTTTTTCTTCAACAACTTTAACAGTAATGTTATCACGGTTGGTATTTAGTTCAGTAAGAGCTTTTTCAATTGCTTCTTCTTTGGTTTTAGCTTCATAATAATACTTTTTCATTATTTATCCTTCCTTCTTTCTACCCATATGTTTTGAGCGATAGTGAATAGACTTGATGTTATCCAGTATAGTCCTAAAGCTGTAGGTAATGTGAATGAAGCAATGAAAATGATTCCTAACATAAAGTAGATGGTAAATTTCATTTGCTTAGCTTGAGTACTTTGGTCTTGAAGAGTCTTACGGAAAGAGAAATAAGAAGTTAAAAGAATTAAGGCAAGTAATAAAATATACCAATAATTACCTTGAGAAATGCCTATGATTGGGGTTGTTCCCATTTGGAAAACTAAGAAGTTATTTTCAAAGATGGATGGGGTTCTATTGATAGCTTCTAAGAAAGCAAATAGTAATGGTAATTGGATAAATGATAATAAACATCCTGAAATAGGGTTAATTTTATATTTTTGATATATAGCTAACATTTCTTGAGCTTTTCTAGTTTGATCTTCTTGTGATTCTTTACCACGATATTTCACTTCTAATTTTTGTAGTTCAGGTTGGGCTTTTTTCATTAATTCAGATTGCATCGCGGTCTTTTTAGTAATAGGCATTAAAATAAGACGAATAATTAAACATGTCAAGATAATTGCTAGACCATAATTATTTACTAAAGATCCAATTTGAATAATAACCCATGCTAGTGGTTTAACAAAAACACTAGTCCATATTCCTTCATAATTTTGAGTAGGATTAGGATTAAATTTAGTACATTCAGGTAATTTATCTAAATCAACATCATTTTCTTCATATATTTTTATAACATCTTCATCAGTTGGACGACAAATAATATTTTCGGTGATTGATTGACCTGTTTTATCGTTAGTTACAGTTTTATTATCACTATCTTTTAAAACTTGCGTACATCCTGATAACATAAATAAACATAATGATAATATTAATATTTTCTTTTTCATTGTTTAGCTCCTATCTTTTTCATTAGATTTAAAAATTCTTTTTCCATATCTTGGTAGGATAAATCTTTTAAACCTTTCCTTATTATTATAACATAGTCTTTGTCTTTTTGTATATATTTTTGATTATTATCAATTATATTTTTTACTCTTCTTTTTATTTTATTACGGATAACGGCTTTTCCTGTTTTGGTAGGAACAGAAATACCATACCTAGGAGATTTTGAATTATCGCGATAGTAAATAGAGTAATATTTATTTTTTACATTATTATTTAAATTAAGAATTTCAGAAAATTCGGTATTCTTTTTGATAATATCTTTCTTTTTCATTGGATCACCCTTTTAAACATAAACAAAAAACCACGTAGTTAGTGGTTTATGCACATAATTTTTTTCTTTTTTTAGCTCTTCTTCTGTTAATAACTTTACCTTCAATTCTGCTGAAGAAACCATGTTTCTTAGCTTTTTTACGATTATTTGGTTGATAAGTTCTTTTCATATTTATAACACCTCCAAAGTAAAATGCTATTTTATTATAGCTTTTAATAAAGGGGATGTCAAGGATTTTTGATTTTTTTTTACTTTTTTATTGGTTTTTTATTGGTTTTTTGTTATAATGAATATAAATACAGAATTAAAGAATAGAGGGGAAAATTATGTTTAAAGAAATTAAAGCTATTAGTAAAAACTATGCAATTGTACGTTTTGAAGGAATGGGTAGTGAGGACTTACTTAACTATAACGTTGTTTTTGAAGAAGAAAATAAGCGAATACTAGGAGAAATTGAAGAAGTTAACGGTAATGATATTACTATTACTTTTTTAGGGGAATTTGTTAATGGTCGTTTTTTATCGGGTATTATTCGTAAACCTAGTTTTACTGCTAAAGTTAGAATGATCAATAAAGAAGAACTAGGCGAGTTAGTAGGCGATAATAATGTTCGAAGTATGATATTAGGTTTAGCTCCTCTTTATAATGATTATCCTATTAAAATAGATATTGATGCGATGTGGAGTAATCACTCTGCCATTTTAGGTAATACTGGTTCTGGTAAAACTTATGGAGTGGCTAGACTTGTACAGAATTTATTTTTGATGAAAGGGCGTATTCCTTTTAATAGTAATATTTTTATCTTTAATAATACAAATGAATATGATAATGCTTTTAGAAGTATTAATAGTTATAATGTTAATTTTAATTACAAGATGTATACGACTAGTTTTGATTATAAGGATGCTGAATTAGTTAGAATTCCTTTATGGTTACTTAGTGTCGATGATTATGCTAATTTACTTGATGTTACTTCTTATACACAGTTAAGTGTTATTGAAAGAATGTTAGGTTTCGTTTCGGTATTTGCGAAAGATGATGCGGAAGCGACAAGATATAAAAATCATTTAATTGCGAAGGCTATTATTTCGGTAATGTATTCTAATCAGACACCGGCTCGTATTAGGGACCAAATTTTTACAGTTCTTAATGATTGCCATACGGCAGAACTTAATTTAGATGTTATGGTTCCTGGGGTTGGTTACGAGAGAGAATTCAGAAAATGTTTTGATCTGGATAGTAAAGGGGAATTTGTCGAAAGAATCTTAGTTACAGGATATATTCAACAATTTGTCGATAATAATACCAAATGGAAAGAAGAGTATGAGCCTGTTTTCTTTACCCTTGATGACTTGGAAATTGCTCTTAGTTTTACTCTTATTTCAGAAGGACTTTTACTTAATGAAAAATCTTATAGTGAAGGAATGGCTTTAAAAGTTAAGTTACACACAATTAATAATAGTTCTTTAGGACAGTTCTTTAAATATGATAATTTTATTAATGTTAATCAATTTATTAATAATTTGATTATGGTAGGTACTAATAAAAGGGCGCAAATTATTAACTTTGTTTTAGAGGGGGTCGATGATCGTTTTGCTAAAACTTTAGTTAAGATTTATTCGAGAATATTATTTAGATTTACTAAAGGTTTACCAAATCGTGGTTCAATGCCTATTCATATTATGTTAGAAGAAGCACATAGATATGTTCAGAAAGATACAGATAATAGTATATTAGGATATAATATCTTCGAGAGAATTGCTAAAGAAGGTCGTAAATTTGGTTTGGTTTTGGATTTGATTACCCAAAGACCAACAGAATTATCAGAAACGGTTATTTCACAATGTAGTAATTTCTTAATATTTAAAATCAATCATCCAACAGATATGGAATATATTAGAAAGATGGTTCCTAATATTAGTAATGATGTTATCGAAAAACAAAAATCGTTACAGTCTGGTACTTGTGTTGCCTTTGGTAATATGATGAAGATTCCTTTAATTGTTAAAATGGAAAAACCTAATCCAGAACCAATGAGTAGTAATGCTAGTATCTTTGATAAATGGATTATTGAGTGGAAAAATTAGAAAGCTAGAGATTTTATTTCTTTAGCTTTTTTTGGTTTTCCACAGGGATTAGTAATTTTTTTTGATAAGTTTAAGGTTTTAAACTTATTTTTTTTATGTTTAAATTGAGTTTTCCACAGTTTCCACTTTTAAGGGGAAAAAATTCAACAGTGGATAAAAATCTGTTCAAAGTTTATAACTGTAGAAAAGTGGTGTAAAGCCTTTTATAATAGGTATTTAGCTTGTGGAAAACTTGTGGATAAGCCTGTTTGTTTAAATTTGTCGGAAAAAGTCGAAAAATGAGTTTTCCACAGGTATTGTGGAAAAAATGTTGAAAAATGTCGAAATTTTGTGGAAAAAAGTGTAGACAAATCTTTTTTTTATGCTAAAATGAAATTATGCGGTTAGGAGGTAGGATTTATGGACATCAATATTATATGGAATAGCTTTTTAGAAAAGATTAAAGAACAGGTTTCATCATTATCTTACGATACTTGGTTTAAAGATACGAGGCTTGCTAGTTTAGAAGATAATAATGCTGTGGTCGTAGTACCTATGATTCTTCATAAAAAGCATTTAGTAGAAAATTATTTGGAGATTATGGAAGATGTCTTTAATTCTATTACAGGAACTAACTTTAACTTTATTTTTATAACAGAAGATGAGGATGCAAGTAATAAGAATGGAAATAATGCTAATGCTGATTTAATTAAGGAACTTGAAAATGAGGCTGGTGTTCCTTATCAAAGTAGTGAAGATGCTAATTTAAATAGTAATTATACTTTTGATAATTTTATTGTCGGAGATAGTAATAGGTTTGCTTTTGTGGCCGCGAGAGCCGTCGCAGAAAAACCTGGTAAAGCTTATAATCCTTTATTCTTATATGGAAAAAGTGGATTAGGTAAAACCCACTTGATGCATTCGATTGGTAATTATATTATTGAAAATTCGAATAAGAAAGTTTTATATATTTCTAGTGATAAGTTTGTTAATGATTTTATTAATGCCGTGCGGAATAATGATAATAATAATTTTGATCGGATTGATAGTTTTAAAAGCAAATACCGAAATATTGATGTTTTAATGATAGATGATATTCAATTTTTAGGAAGTGCAACGAAAGGACAAGAGGAATTTTTCCATACTTTTAATGAACTATATAATTCTAATAAACAGATTGTTATTGCTTCTGATAGATCGGTCGATGATTTGAAGATGCTAGAAAATAGGCTTTTAACCCGATTTAACTGGGGACTTACCGCGAATATTACACCGCCTGATTTTGAACTTAGAATGAATATTATCGAGAAAAAGATAGCTCATCAGGAAACTTCGGCGATGGTACCTAAAGAAGTTATTGAATATATAGCTAATAACTTTGCTTCTGACGTTAGGCAACTAGAAGGAGCCATTACGAGAGTATTTGCTTATGCTTTAATGATGAACCGAGGAAATATTGATTTGGATACGGCAGTGGATGCTTTAAAAGATCAATTAACGGACCGAAGTGTCTATAAAAATGATGTTCATCGAATTCAAAGAGTTGTTTGTGACTATTTTAAAGTAACCATCGATGATATAAAAGGAAAGAAAAGAAGTCAGAATATTAACTATCCAAGGCAAGTAGCGATTTATTTGTGCCGAGAGCTTACAAATGAGTCTTATCCGAAGATAGGAACATATTTTGGAGGAAGAGATCATTCCACGATTATAAATGCTTATGAAAAGATAAAAAAAGATCTCGAAAAAAATGATCAGTTAAAAGTTGTCATTCGAGACTTAAAAAAACAATTATCAACATAGTTGTGGATAAATAAAAAGTTTTACACAAGTTATCAACAGGGTTTGTGGATAAATAAAGCCTTATAAATAAAAGAAAAAAGGAAGTTTTCCACAGTTTCCACTGTATAATAATAAATAATATATATAATAATAAAATAAATAGAAAGAAGGAATGAAAAATGAAATTTGTAATTAGAAGAGATGTTTTACTAAGTAATTTAAATCATGCTAGTAAAGCAATATCATCTAGAAATTTGATTCCTATCTTAACGGGGATTAAGTTTGAATTAAAGAATGAGGGGTTATATTTATCAGCAAGTGATACGGATATTTCGATTCAATGTTTTATACCAGCAGAAGAAATAGAAGAAATTAAAGAATTGGGAAGTATTGTTATCGGTGGTAAATATATTGTTGATATTGTTAGAAAGTTACCTGATACTAATATTTCAATTGAAGTACTTGATGGTTATAAGATGATTGTCAGTACAAGTAACACTGAATTTAATTTAAATGGGGTTAATCCTAATGAATTTCCTAATTTAGAGTTAGAGGAAACAAAGGAACCTATTTTGTTACAGACAAATATCTTTAAAACAATAATTAATCAAACCTTTTTTGCGACTTCACAAAATGAATCAAGACCTTTACTTACAGGTATTAATTTTAAAATTGAAGGTAGTGAGTTAGAAGTAATGGCAACAGATTCTTATCGATTAGCTAAGAAGACGATTGTTATTGATAAAGTTTTTGATAATGCGATTAATATTGTTATTCCAGGAAAGAATTTGTTAGAATTATCGAAGATTTTTGATGATGATGATAATAGTGTTGAATTACATTTATTTAATAATAAGATATTATTTAAGTATAAGAATATATTGTTTTTATCAAGATTACTTAGTGGTACATATCCTGCGACTTCTTCAATTATTCCTAATAGTTTTGAAATTGAATTTGAATGTAGAGCTGATGAGTTTTACGATATGATCGATAGAGCTTCATTATTAACATCAGACCGAGATAAGAATACTATTAGTTTGATTTTGGAGAAGAATGATTTAACAATATCTTCAAATTCACCAGAAATTGGTAAAGTTGAAGAAAAAATGGTTGTTAATAGTGATAGTGAAATTAAAATATCTTTTAGTTCAAAGTTTATGCTTGATGCAATTAAGAGTTTTAACACTGATAAAATTAAAATTTATATGAATAATGATAGTAATCCAATTGTGGTAAAATCTGATGAAGATATTTCGTTAGTTCAGTTAGTATTGCCAATAAAAACTTATTAAATTTGAAAAATAGATATGGAAAAGAGAGCATTTTTTAAGAAAATGTTCTTTTTTTGGCATTTTTTGAAGATTTTCGACATTTTTAGACTTTTTTCGACAATATGATATGTTTTAATACTTAAGCGAAAGGGGGGAAGTAGCAATGCTTAAAGAGTATGAGATTAATGCTTCAACTTTGATGATTATTCCTTATCGAACTGATTATGCTAAAGTTATCGAAAGGGATAGGACTGTGTTTGTTAAAAGAAAACCTAAACAAATAATTGATGATAGTTGTAAGTTTTTTGGTAATAATTATCAGGGAAGATGTATGGGCACCAAATATTTAATCAATGTGACAGTTAAAGCTCCTATTATTATTGAAGAGACTAAAAAGGTTATCTTTTTTCCTACAAGATCACCAAGAGATGAAAACTGTGTTTGGGTATCGGCGAATAACTTACAACGATTTATAAAAAGAGATGATAAAACAGTACTTGTTTTTGGGGAAAATAACATGTATGAGATTAATTCTTCTTATTATATTATCGATAATCAAGTTACTCGTTGCATAAAGTTAGAAAAAGCTTTAAATGAAAGCAAAAAATACATATAAATTATGTGTTTTTGCTTTTTTTTTAGGTCTAATTATGGTATAATTAGTATGTATAGAGAGGGATACTTACTTTAGAAAAAAGGTGATATTTTGAGTGAAAAACGTGGTTTAAATGATTATTAAGAATTTAGAGTTAAATAATTATCGAAATTATGATGAACTTAATATTAATTTTAACAAAAAATTAAATATTATAATTGGTGATAATGCTCAAGGTAAAACAAATATATTAGAAGCTATTTATGTTTTAGCAGTTACAAAATCTTATCTTGGAGTAAGTGATAAGAATTTAATTAAGATAGGTAATAAGTTTTCTCTCATAAAAGCGGTAATTGATAAGGAAGATAGTTTGAAAAATCTAGAGATTATTATTAATGATAATGGGAAAAAAATTAAAATTAATAATAAAGAGATTAAGAAACTTAGTGATTATGTATCTAATTTTAGAGTTATTCTTTTTAGTCCAGATAATATTAGGATGATAAAAGAAGGACCAGGAATTAGAAGGAGATTTTTAAATGTTGAACTTAGTCAGTTATCAAATAAATATGTTAAATTAGTCAATGATTTTAATGGTTTACTGAAACAGAGAAATGAATTTATTAGAATTATGAATCTTAGTAGTAATAGTGATCTTAGTTATTTAGATGTGATTGATAATAAGTTTGCACAGCTAGCTGTGGATATCTATGGTTATAGGAAGAAGTTTATTGATCAAGTAAATGAACAAATTAGTAAGATTTATGAGAAAATTGCTGGTTTTAGTGATTTAATGATTAAGTATCATTCAAATATAGATTATGATGAAGATAAGAAAGTTATGATTAATAATCTATATGATAAATTAAAAAAGTCTTTTGATAAGGATAAAAATTATGGTATGACATTTATAGGACCGCATCGTGATGATTTTTATTTTTATTTGGGAGGAAAAAATATTTCTTTGTATGGATCACAGGGGCAACTTAGAATGGCTATTTTGGCTTTAAAATTATCTGAAATTGATATATTTACAAAGTATAGTGGAGAAAGTCCTATTTTACTTTTGGACGATATTTTTAGTGAGCTTGATGTTACTAAGAAAAATAAATTGATAGATTATATTTTAAATGATGTACAAACGATTATTACGACGACTGATATTAATTTAATTGATACGAAATTAGTGGAAAACGCTAATGTTTATGTTATTAATGATGGAAAGATTATAACACAAGAAATAGTTAGTGATTAGGAAGGATAAGTGATATTATGACAAATAAACCGATTGAACATTATGATTCTTCTGATATTCAGGTATTAGAGGGGTTAGAGGCTGTAAGAAAAAGACCTGGTATGTATATAGGAACTACTAGTGCAAGAGGATTACATCATCTTGTATGGGAGATTGTTGATAATGCTATTGATGAAGCTTTAGCAGGATATTGTGACGATATTGAAATTATTGTTAATAAAGATGGTTCTGTTACAGTTAAAGATGATGGTAGAGGTATTCCGGTTGGTATTCATCCTAAAACGGGAATTTCGACAGTAGAGACTGTTTATACGGTACTACATGCTGGTGGTAAATTTGGAGGTGGAGGATACAAAGTATCTGGAGGTCTTCATGGTGTTGGTGCTAGTGTTGTTAATGCTCTTAGTAAATGGGTCGATGTAACAGTATATAAAGATAGTAAAATTTATAATGCTAAGTTTTCTAATGGAGGTCATACTGATCAATCTCTTACCGTTATTGGTGATTGTAGTCCTGATCGAACAGGTACGACAGTTACTTTTATGCCTGATGCTGAAATTTTTAAGGAAACAACAACTTTTGACTATGATGTTTTAAGAATTAGGGCAAGAGAATTAGCATTCTTGAATAAGGGTCTTAGAATTATTTTAAGAGATGATAGAGAAGAGAATAAGAAAGATATCTTTGTTTATGAGGGTGGTATTAAAGAATTTGTTAAGATGCTTAATAAAAATGTAACGCCAATTCATGAAGATATTGTTTATATTGAGGGAGTTGAAGATGATGTTACATTGGAAGTAGCTCTTCAATATAATGATGGATATAATAGTTCTATTCATTCTTTTGTTAATAATATTACGACACCTGAAGGTGGTACACATGAAGATGGAGTTAAGAATAGCTTAACAAGAATTATTAATAGTTATGGTAAAGCTAATAAGTTACTTAAAGATAATTCTGATGCTTTAACAGGGGATGATGTTCGTGAGGGACTTACGATGGTTATATCGGCAAAAGTGCCAGATCCACAGTTTGAAGGACAGACGAAAACTAAGTTAGGTAATAGTGAGGTAAGAAAAATAGCTGCCAATATATTTGCCGGTGAATTTGAAAGATTTTTACTAGAACATCCTGATCAAGCTAAGATAATTGTGGAAAAAGCTATTACGGCTTCAAGAGCTAGAGTTGCGGCTAAAAAAGCTAGAGAATTAACAAGACGTAAGGGAGGACTCGAACTTACTAATCAGTGGGGAAAACTTACGGATTGTTCTTCTAAGGATGCAACTATATCAGAGATTTTTATCGTCGAGGGTGATAGTGCCGCTGGTAGTGCGAAAACGGGTAGAGATCCGGCAACACAAGCTATTTTGCCTATTCGTGGTAAGATTTTGAATGTGGAGAAGGCTCGTTTAGATCGTATCTTAGGCAATGAAGAAATTAGAACAATTATTACGGCATTTGGTACTGGTATTGGTGAAGAATTTGATATTAGTAAACTTAGATATCATAAGATTATCATCATGACTGATGCTGATGTTGATGGTGCTCATATTAGAACATTGCTTTTAACGCTATTTTACCGCTATTTTAGACCACTTATTGAACAGGGACATGTATATGCTGCCCAACCACCTTTATATTCAATTAAGCATGGTAAAACGATTAAATATGTCCTAGATGATGATGAGCTTAATGATTATTTAAAAACGTTACCTGAAAATGCTAAACCTGAAATTGGTCGAATGAAAGGTTTGGGAGAGATGGATCCTGTTGAGTTAAGAGATACAACGATGAGTATTGAAAGTCGTGTACTTAAGAGAATTGATTTAGAAGATGCGGTTCAAGCTGATGAAATTTTCCAAATTTTGATGGGCGAGGATGTTGAACCAAGACGTAAGTTTATTGAGGAAAATGCTCTTCAAGTTATGAATCTAGATATTTAGGAGGTTGTGTTATGAACGAGAATGAAAGAGATAAAAAAGTTGATGTCAATATAGTTAATGAGATGCGTACATCATTTTTGGATTATTCGATGAGTGTAATTGTGGCCAGAGCTATTCCAGATGTACGAGATGGTTTGAAACCAGTTCATCGTAGAGTATTATATACGCTTTATGAAGAAGGTATGACACCGGATAAGAAATATCAGAAGAGTGCTAATGCGGTTGGTGCTGTAATGGGTCATTATCATCCTCATGGTGATAGTGCAATATATGATACGATGGTTAGAATGGCTCAGGATTTTACTTATCGTCATGTATTAGTCGATGGTCATGGTAATTTTGGTTCTATCGATGGCGATGGAGCGGCAGCATCAAGATATACGGAAGCTAGATTAGGTAAGATTTCCATGGAACTACTTCGTGATTTGAATAAGGATACGGTTGATTTTTCTCCAAACTACGATGGTCAGAGAAAAGAACCTACGGTTTTACCAAGTCGTTTTCCTAATATTTTAGTTAATGGTAATATGGGAATTGCTGTTGGTATGGCTACTAATATTCCACCTCATAATTTGGGTGAAGCAATTGATGCCTGTGTTGCTTATATTGATAATCCTGATATTGAACTTAATAATTTAATGGAATATATTAAGGGACCTGATTTTCCTACGGGTGGTATTATCCTAGGTAATAGTGGTATTAGAAGAGCGTATGAAACGGGTCGTGGGACAATTACTTTACGAGCTAAAGTTGAAATTGAGGAACATCATGGTAAGGATAGAATTATTATTACGGAATTACCTTATCAGGTTAATAAGAAGAGTTTGATTACTAGAATTGCAGAACTTGTTAGGGATAAGGTTATTGATGGTATTAGTAATTTAACTGATGAAACGGCTCTAGCAGGTATTAGAATTGTTATTGATATTAAAAAAGAGGCTAATGCTAATGTTGTTTTAAATAATTTATATAAACATACGCAGTTACAAGTATCTTATGGTATTAACTTTTTGATGTTGGATGCTGGTAAGCCTAGAATAATGGGTCTTAAATTGATTTTAGAGAAGTATTTGGAACATCAAAAGAATGTTATTTATCGTAGATGTCAATTTGAACTTAAAAAATATCAAGCTAGACTTCATATTTTAGAGGGATTGAAAATTGCTCTTGATAATATTGATGAAGTTATTAAGATTATTAGATCGGCAGAAACAGATGAGGAAGCCGCTAATAAACTAAAAGTTAATTTTGGATTATCTGATGCTCAAACACAAGCTATCTTGGAGATGAAGTTAAGACGTTTAACGGGCTTAGAAAAGGAAAAAATTCTTGATGAAATCGCTGAGCTTAATAAGTTAATTAATGAACTTAATGAGATTTTGGCTAGTGAAGCTAAGATAATGGAAATTATTAAGAAGGAAATGTTAGAAATTAAAGATAAATATGCTGATGATAGACGTACTACTATTGATATGACGGCGGTGGATTATATCGAAGATGAGTCTTTAATACCTGTGGAAAACGTAGTTGTTACTTTAACGAATAAGGGTTATATTAAACGAGTACCTGTTAATATGTATCGTACGCAACATCGTGGTGGTGTTGGTATTAAAGGAATGGCTACGAATGAAGAGGATTTTGTGGAAAACTTGATTAATGTTACGACGCATGATTATATTTTATTCTTTACAAGTAGTGGAAAAGTATATCGTTTGAAGGGATATGAGATACCTGAATATGGTCGTCAGTCTAAAGGACTTCCAATTATTAATTTGCTTAGTTTGGATAAAGATGAATATATTACTTCTTTATTACCTATTTCTAAGGATGAAGATTATAAGTATTTAGTATTTGCTACTAAACAAGGCTTTATTAAGAGAACGGATATATCTGAATTTGGTAGTATTAGAAATAATGGTAAGAAAGCGATTACTTTACGAGATGACGATGCTTTGATATCTGTTAGAAAAACAACTGGTCATGATGAAATTTTGATGGGTTCTTCAACTGGTCGTATGGTTAGATTTGCAGAAGATAATATTAGAGTTATGGGAAGAAGTGCTTCAGGTGTACGCGGTATTAATTTAGATGGTGGATATCTAGTTGGTATGGAGATAGCTGTGGAAAACGTCAATGTTCTTGTTGTTACAGAGAAAGGATATGGTAAAAAGACTCCTATTGATGAGTATCGTATTACTAATCGTGGTGGAAAAGGTGTAAAAACTTTAAATATTACTGATAAAAATGGTTCTATTGTATCATTTAAGACAGTTGTGGATAAGATGGATTTAATGATTATTACAGATACTGGAATAATTATTAGGTTAGATATTGATGGTATTTCTACTATGAGTCGTGTGACACAGGGTGTTAAGCTTATTAATTTAAAAGATGATCAAAAAGTTAGTTCAATAGCAGTTATTGATAAAGAAGAGGAAAGTACGGAATTGTCGGAAAGTGTTGAAGAAGGCTAAGAGCCTTCTTTTATTTTATCTATACCTGTGGAAAACTCATTTTTCTTTCCAAATCTTTGTTGATAATTAATATTTTCTATGTTACTATCGATAATTATTTATTGTTGAAAACAATTTTTTTATTTAGAAAAAACTGTAATGAATGTATTATTTTCCGGTGTAGATAAAGGTATTACGAGGTAGTATTTATTTTTAAAAACCTGAAATTGTAATGTTGATGCATTTAATATTTGTTGAAAATGAAATTGTATGTTCCACGTGAAACATGAATTCAGTAATAGAATAATTTATAGATCTATTATTGATGTGAGTATGTGTTTCACGTGAAACATAGATAACGACATAAATATGATTTAGTTAATACATAATTGTTGATATCTATATTTATATATAATAGTTCATGTTTCACGTGAAACATGAACTTATTAATCATAAAATAAAGTTTTATAAAATGATTATAACTATAAAAAACATATATTATATAATGAGTTTTACTTATGTTTCACGTGGAACACATAAATTTTATTCAATAAAAACTGTAGCAAATAGATTATTTCCCAGTGTGAATAAAGTCTTTACAAGATTGTATTTGTTTATAAAAAACAGAAATTATGTTTCTAGAATTAATGTTATTTGTATGATATTATTTTATAAATTTTTATTAATTTGTGTAGAAATAATCTATGTTCCACGTGGAACATAGATTTAGCATTATTAATAATATTTATATTCAATATAATTATTTTCATTTTATTTTTAATATTAGTACTTATATTATGCACTTATGTTTCACGTGAAACATAGAAAATTTATTTAGAAAAAACTGCAATGAATGTATTATTTTCCGGTGTAGATAAAGGTATTACGAGATAGTATTTATTTTTAAAAACCTGAAATTGTAATGTTGATGCATTTAATATTTGTTGAAAATGAAATTGTATGTTCCACGTGAAACATAGATAACGATATAAATATGATTTTGTTAATACATAATTGTTGATATTTATATATAATAGTTCATGTTTCACGTGAAACATGAACTTATTAATTATAAATAAAAAAATTTTATAAAATGATTATAACTATAAATAATATATATTATATAATAAATTTTACTTATGTTTCACGTGGAACATAGAAATTTTATTCAATAAAAACTGTAGCAAATGGATTATTTCCCGGTGTGAATAAAGCCATTACAAGATTGTATTTGTTTATAAAAAACAGAAATTATGTTTCTAGAATTAATGTTATTTGTATATAAAGTCTATTTCATGTTCCACGTGGAACATGAAATAATAAGTAATTTTAAATTAAATAAATAATTTATAAATCTATTTTGTGTAATTATATGTTCCACGTGAAACATAATTCTTTAAGTAAATAATTTATTTATTAAATTTATTTGTAGGATATTATTTTATAAATTTCTATTAATTTATGTAGAAATAATCTATGTTCCACGTGAAACATAGATAACGATATAAATATGATTTAGTTAATACATAATTGTTGATATTTATATATAATAGTTCATGTTTCACGTGAAACATGAACTTATTAATTATAAATAAAAAAATTTTATAAAATGATTATAACTATAAATAATATATATTATATAATAAATTTTACTTATGTTTCACGTGGAACATAGAAAATTTATTTAATAAAAACTGTAATGAATGTATTATTTCCCGGTGTGAATAAAGCGTTTATAAGGTGATATTTATTTAAAAAAAACAGAAATTTTAATGTTAATGTGCTTTTATATTTATTGAAAAAGAAAATCTATGTTCCACGTGGAACATAGATAATAGTATAAATATAATCCAGTTAATATATAATTGTTGATATCTATATTATTATATAACAATTCATGTTTCACGTGGAACATGAATTGTTAATATTAAATGAAAAAAATGAATTCTATAAAATGATCATAATTATAAATGATTTTATTATATTATATATTCTTAATTAGTTAAGTTTATGTTTCACGTGGAACATAGATTTAGTAATATTGATAATAAGTATATTTGATAATATCATTTTTGATATTAGTACTTATATTATGTACTTATGTTTCACGTGAAACATGGAAATTTTAATTAATAAAAACTGCAGTGAATAGATTATTTCCCGGTATGAATAAAGGAATTAGAGATGATTGTTTTTTTTGAAAAAATCAGTTTTTTAAGTTTATAGTTGAAATATACTTGCAAAATAACTTAAATTATAGTATTGTATTGTTGACACAACAATAATAGTGGAATCAAGTCAGGGTTGGAAAACAGCAGCTTTAACACTTCCTTATTGTGTGTGTCTTTTTTTATTATAATTTAAAGATGGTGATGTGTTGTGGATAATTATTTTTTTATGAATAAAGCTTATGAATTGGCTAAAAAAGCATTTTTGATTGATGAAGTGCCAGTGGGAGCGGTTGTTGTATATCAAGGTAAAATAATAGGGCGTGGTTATAACAAAAAAGTAAAAACAGGTAATCCTATTATGCATGCTGAATTGATTGCTATTGCTCAAGCTAGCAAAAAAATAGGCGATTGGCGTCTTGATGAATGCTCTTTATATGTTACGTTGGAACCATGTCCGATGTGTAAGGGAGCAATTGTGGAAAGTCGTATTAAGAGAGTTTATTATGGTACGGCTAGAGACAAACAAATGTTTAGTTATTGTGAATATGGGAAAAATGTAATTGTTGAAAACTTAAATATGTTGGAATGTGCTCAAATACTATCAGATTTTTTTATTAAAAAACGCTCAAAATAATATTATTTATGTTATAATTAATATGGAATTGAGGTGAAATATGCAGTATTTGGCTTTATATAGAAAATATCGTCCTGATAATTTTGATGATGTCGTTGGTCAGGACAAAGTTGTTAAGGTAATTGAACATGCTATTGAAACAAATAGAATTTCACATGCTTATTTATTTTCAGGGCCTCGAGGTACAGGTAAAACAACGACAGCAAAGATAATTGCACGTATGGTTAATTGTACTAATTTAGTAGATGGTAAGCCCTGTGGCGTTTGTGAATGTTGTAAAAATATATTTAATAATAATGATGTTGTGGAAATCGATGCTGCTTCAAATAATGGTGTTGATGAAATTAGAGAATTACGTGATAAAGTTAATTTAGTTCCTACTTTAGCTAAATATAAAGTTTATATTATCGATGAAGTTCATATGCTTACAGTTCAAGCTTTTAATGCCTTGTTGAAAACTTTGGAAGAACCACCATCACATGTAATTTTTATCTTGGCAACAACGGAACCTCATAAGATTCCTTTGACGATTGCTTCTAGATGTCAAAAATTTCAGTTTTCTAAAGTAAGTGATGATCAAATAGTAAATAGACTTAGACAAATTGTGGATAATGAAAATGTCCAAATAACAGATGATGCTTTGTATGAAATAGCTAGATTATCTGATGGTGGGATGCGTGATGCTATTAATTTCTTGGATCAATTAATCTCTTATAAAGATTCTGAAATTACAATCGATGATGTTTATCAAGTAAATGGATCCGTTAGTTATGATGATATATATAAATTTATTGTTGATATTAATGCTGGTAATAAATCAGAAATTATTAATGTAGTTGAAGAAATTGATCATACGGGTAAAAGTATTATTAAATTTATCGATGAAGTTATTATATTTTTAAAAGATACACTTATTTATGTTAATAATAGTAAATTAAGTGAAATTAGTTCTAAAAATGAAAAGTTAAAAGAAATTGAGTCATTAATGGATCAGAAAAAAATATATACTTTAATTATGACATTGAATGATATTGTTAATAAAATAAAAGTTTCTAGTTATCCGGCGATTGTGGTTGTAGTTAGCATACTTGAATTTGTAGATAATAACATTGCTGTGGATAATTTAAATGATAATGTTAGAATTGTGGAAAAAAAGGATATTTTATTAGAAAAAAAAGATGATGAAGGAAAGAAAGAAGAAAAGATAATTGTTTCAAATAGTGAAAATGATAAAATTGATGAAGAAGTTAAAAATGATGCTAAAGAAGAGACAATGGTAAAAGTAGAAGTTAATTTAATTGATGATAATCTTAAACAAATAAGAATTAATAATACTTTTGTCGATGCTTCTAAACAGATACTAATAGATATTAAAAATAAATGGAATTTGGTTAATGATTATCTTTTATCTAATAAATATTCGGTTGTATCTGGTTTACTTAATGATACTACACCCGTCGCGGCGGGAACGAGAAATTTGATTTTACTTGGTAAATATGATGCAGTTGTGGAAAGAATTAATGAAGTTACAGATGTTGTATCAAGTTTATTAAAAGAAATACTAAATAGTGATTATACAGTTATTTGTTTAACTAATGATGAGTGGGAAGATGAAAAGAAAAAATATATTGATAATTTGAAATCTTCTAAAAAGTATAGTTATATTAATGAAAAAACTAGTGATGAAAAAAAAGTTAAAGAAAGAACGCCAGTCGATGATCTTATCGATATGGTTGGTAGTGATATTATAGAATTTGAAAATTAGGAAAGGTGATGAAAATTATGAATATGCAAAATTTAATGCGTGAAGCTCAAAAAATGCAAGCTCAATTGCAAAAAACACAAAAGGAGTTAGAACAAACTACTTATGAAGGTAACTCTTCACTTGTTAAGGTTGTGATTAATGGTAAGCATGAGGTACAATCAGTTAAGTTTAATTTAGATAGTGACTTTGCAATGGATGATATGGAAATGTTAGAAGATATGGTTATTGTTGCTATAAATGATGCAGTTAAGAAGGCTAGTAATGATAAAGAAGCTAAATTAAGTAAATATGGTAGTGGCTTAACTGGATTGATGTAATATGTATCCTAAGAGTGTTAGTAGTTTAATAGAGTGTTTTAAGGATTTGCCTGGTATTGGTGAAAAGAGTGCTGAACGTTTGGCTTTTGCAATGTTAGGGTTTGATAAGGATAGACTTACAACTTTTGCAACAGCTATTAGTGATGTTCGGGATAAAATAAGAAGATGTTCTGTTTGCAATAATATTAGTGAAACTGCTGTATGTCCGATATGTGGAAATAGTAATCGTAAAAAGGATACGATCTTTGTGGTGGAAAAGCCTAAAGATGTTGCTTTATTTGAAAGACTAGGGGTATATAATGGTTTATATCATGTTTTAGATGGTTTAATTTCGCCTTTGGAAGGTATTAATCCAGATGATATTAATATTAAGTCTTTACTTGATAGAGTTAAAAATAATGATGTTAGTGAAATTATTTTAGCTTTAAAGCCTAGTATTGAGGGTGAAACAACAATGCAATATATAAAAAAAATATTGGAAAATGAGAAAGTTAAAGTTAGTAAAATAGCAACAGGGGTACCAATTGGTACAGATATTGAGTATATTGATACAATGACTTTAGAAATGGCTTTGGAAGAACGTAAAGATATTTCATAATTACTTTTTTTGGTCATATTATGCATTAGGTGAATGCGATGATCAAAAAAATTTTTGTTATTATTAAAAAAATTATTATGAGTGCTTTATTTATTTATGCTTACAATGTTATAGCAACACCACTTAATACAATTGTGCCGATAAATCTAATTACCATTTTAATTGTTTGTGTATTAGGAATACCAGGCTTATTTGGTTTAATTATATTTTCTTTAGTAGTATTTTAGAAGGATGTGATGGACAATGCTTGATAATTATAAAGATAAACAAGATCTAATTTATAATTTGATGATTAGAGCAATTAATAATAATAAAATATCTCATGCTTATTTAATTGAATCAAATAAAAATATAACAGTCGATGATTTTGTTTTAGCAATTATTAAGACTATTGTTTGTCCTAATCATTATACAAATTCTACTTTATGTAACGATTGTCATCTTTGTGATCGCATTGATGATGGTAATTTTACAGAACTTAAAATTATTGAACCAGACGGTTTGTGGATAAAAAAAGAGCAATTGTTAGATTTACAAGATGAATTTACGAAAAAAGGTGTGGAAAATGAAAAGCGTATTTATATTATTAAGAATTGTGATCGGATGAATGGACAAGCTGCTAATTCTTTATTAAAATTTTTAGAAGAACCAGTAGATAATATTTATGCTTTTTTGATTACTGATAATATTAATAGAGTTTTAAAAACAATTGTTTCTAGGTGCCAGATATTGACGATGAAAAGTGAAAAGGAAAATTTTGATAAAACGATTCAATCTTTGGCAAATTTAATAGGTAATTCAAAGACGATGTATGATCAAATTATCAATGATGATAAATATCAAAAGATGATTGATGGCGCTACGCAGTTTATTAGTTATTTAGAAAAATATAAATACGATACAATAATTTATAATAAAAAAATGTGGCATGATATCTTTAAAGATAAAGAAGGTAATATTATTGGTATTGATTTACTTATTAATTTTTACTATGATGTTCTTCGAATGAAAATTGGTATTGAGAGGATTTTTTATAAAGAGTATTTAGATATTTTTGATTTTGTTAATAAGAATAATGAAATGGATAAAATACTTAAAAAACTTAATATTTTATTAGAAGTGAAAGAAAATATTAAGTTTAATTTGAATCCAACTTTAATGGTTGATAAATTAGTTATTGATTTAGGAGGTGTTTAGGATGGGTGTTGTCGGTGTTAAGTTTAATAATCGAAATAAGGTTTATTACTTTGATGATAATGGACTTAAATTAAAGAAGAATTTAACGGTAATTGTGGATACTGATAAGGGCTTACAATTTGGAACAGTTGCTAGTTTTGTGCCTGAAAAGGAAATTAATGATGAACTTGAATATCGTAAAGTTGTTAGAATTTCAACAAAAAAGGATTATTTACAACATTTAACTAATCTTAAAGATGCTAAATTAGCTATTAACAAATGTAAAGAAATGATTGCCTCTAATAATCTTAATATGAGTATTATTGATTCTTATTATAATTTTGATAGATCGCAATTGGTTTTTCGTTTTGTTGCGGATGAGAGAGTTGACTTTAGACAGTTAGCAAGAGATTTAGGGTCTTACTTTAAAACAAGAATTGAATTAAGACAGATTGGTATTAGAGATAAGGCTAAAGAAGTTGGAGGTTTAGGACCTTGTGGAAGAAAATTATGTTGTAGTAATTTTTTGAAAGAATTTGATAGTGTTTCAATAAATATGGCTAAAAATCAGTCTTTATCTTTAAATCCTACTAAAATTAATGGGGTATGTGGTCGTCTTTTATGTTGTTTAAAATATGAGAATGATTGTTATACAAAATATAAGGAAGGTTTACCTGAGGTTGGAGATCATGTTACTACTAATGGGGTAAAGGGAAAAGTTATTAATGTTAATTTATTTAAAAGAAAATATACAGTTCTTACGGAACAAAATACTTTAGTTGAAGTGGAAGGTAGTCATGTTAGTCAAGAATAGATTACTTAATTTTAAAGATATGTATATTTTTCAGAATGATGATTGGTTTACTTTTTCTTTAGATTCGGTAATGCTTGCTAATTTTGTGACAATTAATTTAAGAGATAAAAAAATTATTGATTTAGCTACGGGAAATGCACCTGTTTTGATGTTATTGTCGTTAAGAACAAAAGCTAATATGTATGGTATTGAACTTCAAAATGAGGTATATGATTTAGCTGTTAAGTCAATTAAGGAAAATAAATTAAGTGATAGAATTAAAATTATAAATGATGATGTTAAAAATTTATTATCATATTTTGCCAGTGATAGTTTTGATGTTATAACTTGTAATCCGCCTTATTTTAAATATAAAGAGGGTAGTAACATTAATGAGAATAAGATTAAAGCTATTGCTAGACATGAACAGGAATTAACTTTGGAAGATGTAATTGCTATTAGTAGTAAGTTACTTAAAAATGGAGGACGATTAGCTTTAGTTCATCGACCAGATCGTTTTGTGGAAATAATTATGTTAATGAAAAAATATAATATGGTTCCTAAAAGAGTAAGATTTGTCTATCCAAAGCGTGGTTCTGATAGTAATATTTTGTTAATAGAGGCCACGAAAAATGGTAATGATGGTAACTTGAAAATTATGGATCCTCTTTATGTGTATGATGATAAGGGAGAATATACAATAGAGGTTAGAAAGATGTTTGGAGAGTGATAGTTATGTGGCAAAAAAGTTATGATGGTAGTCCTTCTTTATATTTGATTGCTACTCCAATTGGTAATTTGGATGATATAACTAAAAGGTCAATTGATACTTTAGAGATGGTCGATGTTGTTTTTTCTGAGGATACTAGAGTAACGGGAATGTTACTAGATCATCTTGGAATAAAGAAGAAGTTAATTGCCTTACATGATCACAATGAAGATACGATTAAAGAGAAAGTTTTGCAGTATTTGCAAGATGGAAAAAATGTTGCTTTAGTGACAGATCGTGGAACACCTGTAATTAGTGATCCAGGTTATAAGACAGTTAAATATGTGACTGATAATAATTATAACGTTATAGCTCTTCCTGGTCCTTGTGCTTTTATTCCAGCATTAATTACTTCTGGTTTAGCACCTCAACCTTTTATGTTCTATGGTTTTTTAAATAGTAAAGATAGTAAAAGAAAAAAAGAATTAGAAGATTTGGTAGATATTAAGTGGAGTATGATTTTTTATGAGGCGCCTCATCGTATTATTTCTACTTTAGAGTTAATGTTAGAAGTTCTTGGTGATCGCAATATTTGTGTTGCAAGAGAGATTACGAAGAAGTTCGAAAGTATTTATCGTGGAAAAATTAGTGATCTAATAAAAAGTAACGAAGAATTAAAAGGGGAATTTGTAATTGTTGTTGAAGGATCAAATGACAGTTTTAATTATAATGATTTAAGTATTATTGATCATGTTGATATGTATGTTAATGGTAAAACAAAAATGGATATTATGAGTGCAATTAAGAGGGCTGCTAAAGATCGTAATGTTAGTAAGAATGTTATATATAAAGAGTATCATTTAGGGAGGAAAAAATGAAATTAATTGTAGGGCTTGGTAATCCTGGTAGTGAATATATTAAAACAAGACACAATATTGGTTTTTCTTTGTTAGATTATTTGGCTAAGATTAAAGGTTTTAGTTTTGATAAAGAAAAATTTAATGGAATGTATGCTGAATATATGGTTAATGGTGAGAAGGTAATATTAGTTAAACCATTATCATATATGAATTTATCAGGGGGAGTTGTATATAAATATATTAATTTTTTTAAGATTGATATTAAAGATCTTTTAATTATTCAGGATGATTTGGATATGACTATGGGGAAAATAAAATTTGTCTATAATAGCAGTAGTGGTGGTCATAATGGTATTAAAGATATTGAAAAGTATTTAAAGACGAAAGAATATGCTCGTTTAAAAATAGGTATTGCCCATAATAAAGATATTGATACTAAGGATTATGTATTAGGTAAATTTAATGAAGAAGAAAGTAAAACTTTAAATCATACTTTTGAGAAGTTAGATAATGTAATTGAGGACTTTTGTGAGTTGAATTTGAATTTACTTATGACTAAATATAATAATAAATGATTATTTCCCAGGAAATTTTATTTCCCGGGAAATAATTTTTTTGTGGAAAAATAAGGGATTTTGTTTAAAAGACTAGTATTTTTAAGAAAATTGTGATATTATGTTAGTAATAATAAGCTAGGGGTGATAATATGACACAGGCAGTTATGGACAAAGTTGATCTTAGTTATAAGGGTGATGTCTTTAGTTACAATCAACTAGTTAATGCTTTGAAAAAATTAAATGAAATTAAAGGCTTTGAGACAATGGTTTATGTATCTGGTGGATTAGCACCTTACTTATATTTAAATACACCTTCGACGAGGCTACATGAGGATTTGGATTTAGTGTGCGATAAATTTGATATAGAAACATTAAGAGAGATGATTAAAAAAGCTAAATTGTATATTCCAGAATGGGATAGTCTATCTTATGAAAATGATGGAGAAGATTATGGTTTTTCTTTCTTAGTTGATGGTGTTCCGGTAGGGATTTTTCCATATGAGAAAAAAATAGATGGGATTAAACAGAATAGTTTTGATCCTTTTACGAGAGAAGTAAAGAGTAAAGTATATCCAGGTTTAAATAAATCAGATTATATAACAATATATAAGAGAGATAAACAAGATGATATTCGTCTTATGTCTTTGGAAGTTGTTACAATAAGCAAATATTTATCTAATCGCAATAAAGATAGAATTGATTTTGCTTTTTTGGCTAAATGCAACTTAGATAGGGAAAAATTTGAACGAGTTAAAAATGCTTTTGCATCACTTAGAAATGATTTAAGTAAATATAATTCAATTAAGGTTTTAACGATGGCAATGAAAAATCCAATTAAATTAAAACAACAAAAACAGGGTGGTTATGCTAGTGTTATTACAATTATTTCTTCTGTATCTTTGATTGTTGTAGCATTAGTTATATATATGTTTAATCGTTGATATTGCTATTTGTGTTATTTTATGTTAGAATATATTTGATTTTTTGAGGTGGTACGATGTTTATCGTATCTTTTCTTGGTTGGAGGTTTATACAATGACTTTTTTTAATAAACTCTTTAATATTAGTGATGATAATTATTATGGTGTATCAGGTTTAACTAGTGAATTAAATGTTATTTATATTTATGATACTTTTATCCAAAAGAAGAAAAATATTTTGGTTATTGTTAATTCTTTATATGAAGCTAATGGAATTTATCAAAGATTACTCAACTATACTGATAAAGTATTATTTTTTCCGATGGATGATTTTATTACGAGTGAAGCAATTGCAATCAGCCCTGAATTTAAAGCAGAACGGATTAATACTCTTAACAAATTAGTGGAAAATGAGCAATATATTGTTGTGACTAATTTAATGGGGGCTTTAAGATATCTACCAGCACCTAAGGTGTGGAAAAATTCTATTATAGAGTTAAAAGTAGGTCAAGATATTCCTCGTGAACAATTGTTAAATAGTATTTATAATCTTGGTTATGAGAGGGAGACAATTGTTACCGAAAGTGGTAAAGTTGGAGTAAGAGGATTTGTTATTGATATTTTTCCAGTTGGTGAGGAAAAACCAATCAGAATTGAATTTTGGGGAGATACCATTGACAGTATTAAATATTTTGATGTAGAGACGCAGCTTTCAACTGATAAAATAGATAGTGTTAGAATACTACCTTTTTCTGAGTTTTTACTTGATGATTATCAAGAGAATGTAGAGAGAAAACAAAAATATTTGAAACATTATGCCAAAGAAGTCAAAACGCTTGCAGATTATTTAAATAATGATATATGTTTTTATAGTGATTATACGCAAATTGTTAATGCATATCGTTTACTTCGTGAGACAATCATGGAATATGATGCTGATAATCATGGAAGTATTAAGACTGATTATATGTTTGATATTAAAGATTTGAATTTTAAGACGGAAATTTTCTTAATGAATGTTGTTAATATATTGCCAGATATTAAATTAAATCATCAAGAAAATTATTTGAGTTTTAATATTGATAATTATGATAGTAACTATCAAATTATTAAAAAAGATTTAGAAAAATACATGTTAAATAAGAAGACGGTAATTGTTTGTTTTAATTCAAATAATAACTTACAGAGGGTATATAAATATTTAGAATTAGATAATATTGTTATTAGTGATATTGATAATTTTACTCCTAATAAAATTAATTTTGTCGTAAGATCAATTACTAATGGTTTTATTTATAATGATCTTATCGTTATTAGTGAGAATGATCTATTTGGTAAGAAAGAACTTAAGAAGAATTATAAAAGTCATTATAAAACAGGTGTGAGACTTGATAATATTAATGCAATTAATCATGGTGATTATGTGGTTCATGAAACACATGGTATTGGTATTTATGATTCACTTTGTACAATTAAGAAAAATGGTTTAGATAAAGACTATATTAAAATTATTTATGCTAATTCTGATGTTTTATATTTACCTGTAGAAAAAATTGATCGTATTAGTAAATTTTCTGGTAAGGATGGTGTTACGCCTAAAATTAACAAGCTAGGTAGTGATGATTGGAAGAGGAAAAAAGCAAGAGTTAAAAAACGTCTTATGGATATTGCTGCTGATTTGATTAAGGTATCGGCGATGAGAGAAGCAAAAAAGGGACATGCATTTAGTTTTGATGACGATAGTCAAGTATTATTTGAAAGTGAATTTCCTTATGAGGAGACACCCGATCAACTTAAAGCTATTGATGTTATTAAGAAAGCTATGGAAAAGAATACACCAATGGATATGCTTTTATGTGGTGATGTTGGCTATGGTAAAACAGAGGTTGCTTTTAGGGCAATGTTTAAGGCTGTCAACGATGGAAAACAAGTGGCTTATTTATGTCCAACGACTATTCTTTCTAATCAACAATATAAAAGTGCCTTGGCTCGATTTGCTAATTTTCCAGTTCGAATTGCTCTTTTGAACAGATTTGTGGATAAGTCTAAACAGAAATTAATTCTTGAAGATTTAAAACAGGGAAAAATTGATATTTTGTTTGGAACACATCGTATTTTAAGTAATGATATTGATTTTAAAGATTTAGGGCTTTTAGTTATCGATGAAGAGCAACGGTTTGGAGTTACACATAAAGAAAAGATTAAACAATATAAATCGACGGTCGATGTTCTTACATTGTCGGCAACACCAATTCCAAGGACATTACAAATGTCAATGACGGGAGTTAGAAGTTTAGCACTTATTGAGACACCACCGGCACAAAGATTGCCAATTCAAACTTATGTTTTGCCAGAAAATGATAGTGTTATTAAAGATGCTATTTATAAGGAATTATCAAGACAAGGACAAGCTTTTATTCTTTATAATAGTGTAGAAAACATTATAGATAAAGTAGAAGAAATTCATAAATTGGTGCCTGAAGCTCGGATTGACTATGCTCATGGTCAGATGACGAAGACAGAACTTGAAAATAAAATGCTCGATTTTATTAATTATAAGTTTGATGTTTTAGTATGTACAACGATAATTGAAACAGGTATTGATATTCCTAATGTTAATACTTTGATCGTCATTGATGCTGATCGTTTTGGTTTAGCACAGTTGTATCAGATTAGAGGACGAATAGGGCGAAGCAATAAGATTGGTTATGCTTATTTGATGTATGATAAACATAAAGTTTTAAATGATATCGCGGTAAAAAGGTTAAATACTATTAAAGAGTTTACTGAATTAGGTAGTGGTTTTAAGATTGCTATGCGTGATTTATCTATTAGGGGTGCTGGTGATATTTTGGGTAGTGAACAGTCTGGTTTTATTGATACAATTGGAATTGAACTTTATTTAAAAATGCTTCATGATGCAGTTTGTCAATTGAAAGGTGAAAAGATTGATTTGGAAGATGAAAGTGTCGATACTGGCAAACCACTTTTGGAAATTGCTACACATATTAGTGATAAATATATTGATGATGAGCATTTGAAAATAGATGTTCATAAGAAAATTAACGAAATCGATTCTTTTGAGAAGTTACAAGAAGTCAAGCATGAATTAGAAGATCGCTTTGGTAAGATTAGTGACGATATGGAAATTTATATGATGGAAGAATGGTTTGAAAAGTTGGCTATGGATGTTGGGATTGTTAATTCTAGACAAACGAAGACTTTTATTGAATTAGCATTTGATAAAAGTATGAATGATAAACTCGATGGTGAGAAGTTATTCATGGAAGCTTATGAAATTTCAAAAAATTTCCGTTTTAGTTATCGAAATGGTAATATTTATATAATTTTAGATATTGTAAATTTAGATAAACATTTTTTAGTATATTTGATTGAATTATTGCAAAGAATAAAAAAAGAACTAATTTAGATTGAAGATTTTTGATTCTTTAATCTTTTAGTTCTTTTTGTTATCTTGGTATTTTTGTTTGCAGATTTCAATTAATTTTAGTGCTTCTTCTTTGTTGTGATAATCTTTAACTTCAACCTTGATATTTTGAAGTGTTTTGTAGTTTTCAAAAAAGTTCTTTATTTCTTCTTTGGTAAACTCTGATAGATCGTTTAAGTCTTTAATTTCATCATATCTTGGGTCGACACTGACAACTGATATAATCTTATAGTCTTCAAAGCCATTATCAATCATTTTTAGATAACCGATAACGCGTGCAGGAACAATGCATCCTGGAAAAGTACTTTCTGATGTAATAACTAAGATGTCTAATGGGTCACCATCATTGGATAGAGTGTTTTTGAGAAAACCATATTCGGCAGGGTATGTCATTGCAGAATATAAAACACGGTCTAATTTAATTTTACCTTCCTTAATTTCAAATTTGTTTTTGGTTTTTAAAGGAATTTCAATTATTGCTTCAACGATATCATTCATATTTTTTTACCTCCATTTTAAGTATAAAAAAAATAATTTTTTTAGTCAATTATTTTAGTATAAAATTATGTTATTTAGTTAGAATAATGTTAGAGAAACGGAGTGAAATAATGAAGACGACTGGTATTATTAGAAGAATTGATGAATTAGGGAGAATTGTTATTCCAAAGGAAATAAGAAAAAATTTAAGAATTAAAAATGGTGAGTCTTTGGAGATATTTGTCGATGATGAGGATATTATTTTAAAAAGATATTCTCCTGTTGAAAGTTTGGATACAATTGCATTAAAATTTGTTAACACATTTAATCAGGTTATTAAGCATAATGTAATAGTGACAGATCGAAATAAAGTTATTGCAATTGCAGGTCCTTTAAAGAAAAAATATTTGGATAAGGAAATTAGTGAATTTACGGAAAGAAGTATTGAGAGAAGAGATAGTTTTGTCGAAAGGCAGAAAAAAACATTCTCATTTGTTCAAGGTGAAGAAGAATTTGGTTATTATTCATTTAGTTCAATTGTTAATAATGGTGATGCATTAGGTGCCGTTATTATATTGTCTACTGATGTTCCTATTACGGATGTCGAAGAGAAAATGGCTGTTATTTTGGCTAAGATGTTAAGTAATCAATTTGTTGATTAATGACAAATGGGAGTGTAAAAAATGTAGAAGTTTGGGATATTAATTGACGATTAAATTTAGATGTGTTATGATTTATTTGTAATAGGATAAATATGTAAAAATTTAAAGAAAGAGAGGATGAAAAAAATGAAAACAAGAACAAAAGTAGCAGCAGGTATTGCTGGAGGTGCTGCCGTTGGTGCAGCTTTAGGAGTTCTATTTGCACCAAAAAAAGGGAGTGAAACAAGAAAAGAGTTAATGTGCAAATGTAATGAACTTATAAGTAAAGTTAAGAATATTAAACCTGAAGATGTCAAGGAATACATTAACAATAAAGTTGATGAAATTAAGAAAGATTTAGCAGATTTAGACAAAGAAAAGGTTGCTAAAGATGCTCAAGTTATGGCTAAAAAAATTAAGAAAAATGCTGAAGACTTAGTTAAATATGCTAAAAAGAAAGGCACTGCTGAACTAAGTAAAGTAGCAGAGGATCTTCGTGATAAAGCTATTCAAGTTACAGAAGATGTTTTAGCTAAGTTAGAGAAAACTAAATAATGTATTATGAACTAGTCAATTATGGCTAGTTTTTTTGTTTGATTTATTTTTATTTAATGTTATAATAAGATTAAATATAATTATAATAATGTGAGGGATTAATATGAAGAAAATAATTATTTTAGTTTTAATTTTTTCAACTTTAATTTTGGGTGTTAGTTATTTAGTTATACAACCATCTTTAGCACTTGATCCTTTGCAAAAAACTAATTTAAGTTATTTGAAATATGAAGAAGATGATGATTTTTTATATCAAAGAATTTATGATTTTATCTTGGAAAATGATGATTTATTAATTGGTTTATCTTCTTATAATATGAGTAATTATTTGGATGAAAATTACGATTATATGGTGAAAGTAGCGGTTAATTATGTTATTGATCATAAGGATGATTATGATAATATTCAAAACAATATGATTTCTTTGGATGAAGTTTATAAAATTACAGATTATTTTTTTGATAAAAGAGACTTTTATGTTAATGATGTTAGTGATGGAATGGTTAAACTTGATTTGTATAATAAACGTTTTAAATTAGATATTAGTGATATGAATATTATAAGTGATACTGATAGTGAAGTTTTGGTTTTAGTTAGTTATGATAATGATTGTGCGATATCATCTTTTAAATTTTCTTTTGGTCGTGATGATGATAAACTATATGTAAGAAATATTGAGGTGATATCGTGAAAAAAAGAATTTTAGAAGGTACTTTTTATGTAATAATTATTATTTTAGGTGGAGTTATATCTTGGTATTTTGTTAGTGATTACTACCAACTTTTAGATAAGAAGAAGGAATTACAGAATGAAGCTTTAAAATTAGGTATTTTGAACGATTATGGTGATATTGACCTTTCTTCGGTTTATTTGGAAAAAAGTAAATTAGAGGATGAATTATTAGAAAAATATGAGACAATTGATACTACAGAAATTAATGCTTTTATTGATGAAGTTAATAGTTCAAATAATTTAATTGAGGAAGAAATAGTGGCTTTGAATAATGAAGTTGAAACTTTGAATAGTAAAGTAGAACAATTAGAAAAACAATATAATGTTTTAAAAAAGAAAAAGGAAGAGATGCAAAATACTTCTTCTTATGATACTTATTTGATTGATGATGTAATAACTTTTAATCAATATCCTAATTATCCAACAGGATGTGAGAGTGTTGCACTTTATATTTTACTTAGATATTATGATGTTGATGTGACGGTTGACGATATAATTAGTAAATTACCAAAAGGGGATATTCCTTATTATAAAGATGAAGTTTTATATGGTGGCAATCCTTATCTTGAATTTGTTGGTAGTCCTTATTCTAGTGATTCTTTTGGGGTTTTTGATGTTCCGATATATAATGTGGCTTTACAGTATAAAGAAGGAATAGTGAGTGGTAAAGGAAATGATTTAGATACTGTATTAGGCATTGTTAGTCAAGGTAGACCAGTTATGGTTTGGACATCTATGTATTTAGCTTTACCTTATGTTTCTCGTTCTTGGATTTATCCGGAGACAAATGAAATTATTAATTGGCCGGCGAATGAACATGTCGTTGTAATTGTTGGCTTTAATGAAGATTATGTTATTATATCTGATCCGATTGATGGTAAGATTAAATACCAAGATCGTAATCTTTTTGAAAGTCGATATAATTATTATGGGAAAAGGAATTTGTATTATTAGAGGTGTGATGTGAAAAAAATAAGAATTATGATGATATTTGTCATTTTAAGTTTTGTTATTTTTAATGGAGTTGTTTATTATTTTAGTGTAGATGTTAAGGCGAACAATGAACGATTGACAGATGATATTGCTGAATATAATCAAATTTGTAAAGATAATGAAATGTATAATTTGTTAATTAGTGATGGTGATATTATTAATAGTAATAATCAAGAGTTAATAGATAAGAAACAATCTTTAATTGGAAAAATGAATGAATTATCGACAGAAATTGATAGGTTAACTTTAGAAATTGAAAAATTGAGTTAACAGCTGTTAAACATTAGTTAAAATGATACCGATTTATAATGTAGATAACAAACAAAGGTAAACCTTGTTTGTAGTCATA
>CALVRZ010000003.1 GCA_944358875.1 uncultured Bacilli bacterium | reverse complement strand
AATTAATCATAGATCCAGTTTTTAGACATTGCTTAGCTTGACAGCATTGGGTGGCGACCATCGGAGTTTATGCCTATGAATAACAGAAAGTGTTTCTGTTTGCAGTAGGAAGCCTTGGAGGTAACGACAAGGAGAGGTAAAACTTGTTTTACCTTTTTGTTCTAAGCGGCTTTATTCAACAGTTAGTATTTCCTAATACCGATTATACTATATATATTGTTGTAATATATTGTTGTAAAACAAGCGAACAGTTTAAATTTTTGATTGAAATAGTAATGAAAGTAGATAAGTATTAAAGATATATTTAATACCGAGGGACGCCATGCGATTAGTCCCAAAAAGTTATTGACATTTTGAATTGCATATACTATAATATAGTTGTATTTATTAAATATGTTTGAAGAGGACATGATTATATAAATTTATAATTTAGAGAGTAAGTGGTTGGTGCAAACTTATTTATTGTTTATATAGTTACTACCTTGGAATAGAGCTTGAAAAAGATTTCCGGTTAGAACCGTTATATTAATTAAGTTAAAGGTAGGATGGTACCGTGCTTAGCACTCCTTATTTTGAGGGGTGTTTTTTTTGGGGGGATGAATTATGAAACCATATAAAGAAGAAATATTAGAGAAGTGTTTACCTAAATATTTAGAATATGATTTAAATAGATTAAAAGAGGGGATAAAGAAAAAGGTTAGTTATTTAGATTGCTTAATTAATGAATTGCAAGGTTCTGTTAACAGTGCTTTTGTCGATGGTGATATATCGGAAGAACAATGTGACTATTTCTATAAAAAATATATTAATAATATAGAATTACTTAAAAAATGAGGTGTTTGGTATGATCGATTTTACTAATTGTGAAATTAATAAATTTAAATACTATGGTGGTAAGAATTGTAGTAAAATTTGTATTGTTTATAATAATCAAGATTATATGTTAAAGTTTCCTAGTTTAAATGATAATGATGCTGAACAAACTTATGCTAATAATTGTATATCAGAATATGTAGCATGTAAAATTATTAAGTCATTAGGATTTAAAGTACAAGATACAATACTTGGGACATATAATTTAAATGGCAATACGAAAGTAGTTGTTGCTTGCAAAGATTTTACCTCTCTTGGTGTGGTATTAAGACAATTCGCGGAGCTTAAAAATAGTCAGATAGAAAGTTTTAAGAATGGTTATGGTACGGAACTTGAAGAAGTAATTCAAACAATTGAGAGTCAACAAATATGTGATGTTAACTATTTAAAAGATTTTTTTTGGGATATGTTTATTGCTGATACTTTAGTAGGTAATTTTAATCGACACAATGGCAATTGGGGCTTTTTGATTAATGAAAGATTAAAAGAAGTTGAGATAGCTCCTATTTATGATTGTGCTTCTTCTTTATATCCACAGCTTACGGATGAAAGAATGAAAAAAATTATCGATGATGAAGAAGAAATGAATGCTAGAGTGTTTGTTTTTCCTAATTCGGCACTTAAGATTGATGATAAGAAAATTAATTACTATGATTTTATATCTAGTTTGGATAATGTTGATTGTAATAAGGCATTACTTAGAGTTTTTCCTAGAATTAACTTAAATGTAATAAATGAAATTATCGATAATACTTTGTATATATCAGATATTAGGAAAGAATTTTATAAAAAAATAATTAAAATGAGATATGATTTATTACTAAAAGTTAATTACAATAAATTAATTAGTAAGGAGGGTTAAAGATGTTTGTTAGATATGTTGATGAAAATGGTAATGATGTTAGTGTAGACATCGATAATATGTCTTACTCAGAATTACTTGATTTAAAAGAAAAGGTAAGTGGCTTACCTGCTTACTCGGTTGTATGTGGTATAATTCAGGATAAAATAAATGATGATGCTGTTTACCGTAAAATTTCCTGTGGCGTAGGAGTTAAAAAGTTTAGACGTAATGTTAAGAATAGAAGACATGAAAAATATTTTAGAAAGTGAGTGATTTTAATGATAAATATTAAAGAAGATAGTAAACTTAGTGTACTTAATCATAGTTGTGCTCATTTGATGGCACAGGCTGTTAAGCATTTATATCCAAATGCTAAATTCTGGGTTGGTCCCGTTATTGAAGAAGGGTTTTATTATGATATTGATTTAGGAGATAAGACTTTGACGGAAGAAGACTTACCGATGATCGAAAAAGAAATGAAGAAACTTGCTAAGGATGGTAAGAAGATTATTCGTCATGAGATATCTAAAGAAGAAGCTTTAGAGATGTTTAAAGATGATCCATATAAGATTGATTTAATTGAAAGAATGGACGATGAGGTTATTAGTTGTTATTCACAAGGTGATTTTACGGATTTATGTCGTGGTCCTCATGTGGATAATGTTAAATTACTTAAGAATTTTAAGTTACTTAAAGTAAGTGGTGCTTATTTTAAGGGAGATGCTAATAACAAGATGTTACAACGTATTTATGGTGTTTGTTTTCCTACGGAAGAGGAACTTAAAGAACATCTTGATTTCTTAGAAGAAGCTAAGAAAAGGGATCATAAGAAATTAGGTAAGGAACTTGATTTATTTATGATTAGTGAGTATGGTCCTGGTTTTCCTTTCTTCTTACCTAAGGGTATGATTTTAAGAAATGAACTTGAAAACTTTTGGTATAAGGAACATACAAAAGAAGGTTATTTGTTCGTTAAAACCCCTATTATGCTTAACAAGGATCTATGGGAATTATCTGGTCATTGGTACAATTATAGAGAAAATATGTATACAAGTGAAATTGATGATAAGACTTTTGCGATTAAGCCAATGAATTGTCCAGGTGGCATGTTAGTTTATAAGAATGGTCTTCATTCTTATAAGGACTTACCACTTCGCATTGGGGAACTTGGTCAAGTTCATCGTCATGAAGCAAGTGGGGCTTTAAATGGTTTATTTAGAGTAAGAACTTTTACGCAAGATGATGCCCATATTTTTATGAGAGAAGATCAAATTGAAAGTGAAGTTATTCGTTTAATTAATTTTATTGATAGAATGTATGGTATTTTTGGTCTTACTTATGATATTGAATTATCAACTAGACCTGAAGAAAAGTATATTGGAGATATTGCGATATGGGATAAGTCGGAGAAGGCTTTGGAAGATGCTTGTCATAAGGCAGGACATGATTGTAAGATTAATCCGGGTGATGGTGCATTCTATGGACCTAAATTAGACTTTCATATTAAAGATTCTTTAGGTAGAGTATGGCAATGTGGTACTATTCAACTTGATATGAATTTACCGGAAAGATTTGATCTTACTTATATTGATTCTGATGGTTCTAAGAAAAGACCGGTTATGTTACATAGAGTTATCTATGGTTCAATTGAAAGATTTATTGGTATTTTGATTGAACATTATGGAGGTGCTTTTCCACTATGGTTAAGTCCTGTTCAAATTAATATTATTCCTGTTAATAATGAGTATCATTTGGAATATGCTAATAAGGTTAGTGAAATGTTAAAGGAATATGATATTAGAGTTCAAGTTGATAGTAGAGATGAAAAGCTTGGTTATAAGATGAGAGAAAGTCAAACAAAGAAAAATCCTTATACGTTAGTCTTGGGGGATAAGGAAAGAGATAATGATACAGTTAGTTATCGTAAACATGGAGAAGAGAAGACAACGACAGTTAGTATATCAGAATTTATTGATATGATAAGGGATGAAATTAAGAATAAAAAGCGTTAATATTTTGAGGTGATTTATGCAAAGTATTGCATTAGAAGTTATTAAAATATTAGAGAATCATGGTTATAGTGCTTATATTGTCGGTGGTTATGTTAGGGATTATTTACTAGGGATAGAGACGATGGATGTCGATATTTGTACGAATGCTAAACCAAAAGAAATTATGGATATTTTTGAGACTGTACCTGTTTCTAGTATTCAATATGGTTCAGTTAGTGTTATTTATAAGAATCATAAATTTGATATTACGACGTTTAGAAAGGAAATTAAGTATGAGGATAATCGGAAACCTGTTAAGATTAAGTATATTGATAATGTTAAGAAAGACTTACTGAGAAGAGATTTTACGATTAATACTTTATGTATGGATAAGGATGGTAAGGTACTAGATTTTCTTAATGTTAGAGATGATCTTGATAAGAGAATAATTAAGACGGTAGGTAATCCTAGATATCGGATTAAAGAAGATGCACTTAGAATTTTGAGGGCTATTAGGTTTGCGACAAGACTTAAATTAACAATCGATGATAAGACAAAGCATTATTTGAAAAAGTATGGTTATTTGTTGAAAAAGCTCTCTTATGAAAGGAAGAAGCAAGAGCTTAATAAGATTTTTTCTTCTAGTAATAGAGAGATAGGTAAAAGACTTATTTTAGAGCTTAAGTTGGATAAGTATTTAGAAATTCCTAATCTTAGTAGGACGGTTATGGTTAATGATATTATTGGGATATGGAGCCAACTTGATGTTGATAATATTTATCCTTTCTCAAAGATAGAAAAAGGGCAGATGGAAAAGATTAGGTCTTTACTTAAAGAAGATGTATATGATCCTTATGTTATTTATCAAAATGGTCTTTATTTGTGTACGGTTGGGGCAATGATTAAAGGCTTGGATAAGACAAAGATTAATGCCATATATAATGGTTTAGCTATTGAAAGTAAGAAGGATATTGTTGTTAAACCTAATGATATTATGAAAGCTTTGAAAAGAGAACCTGGGACTTATCTTAAGGATATTATGAAGGATATTGAAAGAGAAATTGTATATGGTAAGATTGATAATAGTTTTGATGATATTATGAAATATGTTTTAAAAAATTATAAATAAAAAGGCCAGTATTAATTTGGTCTTTTTTTCATACTTTATAATGAGGCGATAGGATGAAAAAATGGTTCTGTTTTTTGGCTTTGTTAATGCTTGGTGGTTGTAATGATAGGGAAATGGTGGATACTTTTGATAATGATGATAGCTACCAGTTTTATATAAGTAAGTCAGGGATATATGAGGATGATGCTAATAGTAATTTTTTGTTATTATTTGATAAGGGGCTTGTAATGGATAATAGGGTTGATTATTTGGTTTTGTTAGAAGATATGGATATTGATATTGATTATAAGGATAAGTATATTTTACGTGATAAATTGGTATTGGATGGAGTAGAAATATATATTGATAATATGATTGGTATTTCTTTTGATAATTATTTATTTTGTGTATATGGGGATGAATGGTATTATAAGGATGATTTTGGGAAGTGTGATTTTATTTATATTTTGAATGGGGAAGATGATGTGAATATTTCTTTTAGTGATAGAGTGAAAGTTTTATTTTATAATGAATATAGTGAGTTTAAAGCTAGTTTTTTAGAGAAAATGTTTGCTAGTTGGTTAGATACTTATATTGTTAGTAGTGATAGTGTTATTAGTTTGGTAATTAGTGATGATGGGTATGAGGTTAATACTTTGGAGATAGAAAAAGAGTAATCTTAATTGATTACTCTTTAGTTATGGACAGTTACAGTTCTTGTTGCTTCAGCACTTTCACCTTGGTAGGTAGCGCGATATCTAATATAGTAGGTACCGGCAGATTGTTCATTGATTAGTCTTTCGACTTCACTAGGAGAAGTGACACTGTGACTGTTTCCATCAATAGTAACGGTGTAACTAATGGTTGCTTCATCAGTAACGTCTTCGCCATTATAGGTAACGGTTACACCTGGTTCAGTATAATTACCAACAGATGGAGTTAAATTACTTGCTCCTATATCTAGGCTTAAGCTATCATCACTGACACTACCACCACCAGATACATTGACATCGACTTCGACACCATCACTAGCATTGGCTTTAAAACTACGATATTCGGCTTTAACAACAATAGTAATATTACCGCCCATGGTTGCATTATAAGTATAACTATTATCAGTAGTGAAACCAACTTGAGTTAGGTTGCCACTGGAACTTTTAACATAGATACCATAACCATAACCACCTAGAGTGTTGTTATTGTAACTTAATCTTTGATTAACGAAACTTTCAGTACCATTACCAAAGACGGATTGACTAAAATATTCTCTTAAATAACTTTCGGTTAAAATCTCTGGTGTTTCACCACTCCAAGTTAGACGAACAGTGTTACCATTTGTTGTGGCTTTTAAGTTAGTGACAGGATCTAATTTTGCAAATCTTTGAGATACTTCAGTAGGTTCTGTTCCTTTTTTGAAGTATTCAGTTCTAATTAGATCTGATGGAGTATATTCACTTGCTAATTGAGCAGGCCATGTTCCGAATTCTACTTGTGAAGCGACAACGGAATCTGGCATTTCAAATTGTTTAGTTGTTTTAGGAATATATTTCATAATTGATGACATAACGGCATCTTTTGGTGCTGAGGCACCAGTTAGATAATGTTCGCTAGATGCATCTTGATATCCATACCATAGGGCAATAGAGTATTCAGGAGTATAGGCTACCGTCCATAAATCTTTAACGGCAGATGATGGTAATCCTAATGTTTTTAGTGTGTTTTCATCAAATGTTGATGTACCGGTTTTAGCGGCAACAGTTGAGCCATAAACACGAGCACCACCATTAAAGCCGTATTCAACGGCGTATTGTAAAACGTTATTCATAAGGTAAGCTGTCGAATCTGACATAACACGTTCACGATCCGCTTTGAATTCTTCAACTTCACCGGTATCACGATATTCTATTTTGGTAACAGTATATGGCTCAGTATAGTAACCACCACTGGCAAAAGCAGCATAAGCAGCAGCCATTTGAAGTGGTGTAGCTCCTTTTTCAAAAGCACCAATTGCGTGAGCTTCATGAATGGAGTTACCATCTTTTTCAGGTTCAATACCAAGGCTTTCAACAAAACTAATAATATTTTTCTTACTTACTTGTTGGAAAGCTTTTAAGGCCGGAATATTTCTTGAAACACTAAGTGCTTGTCTTAAAGTGATTAATCCTTGATATGATCCATCCCAGTTTCCTACTTCTGGTCCATCAGTATATTGCCATGGTTCATCATTAAATAGAGTATAGGTAGAGAAATTGTTATATTCAAAACCTGGTCCATAATCAAATAATGGTTTAGCAGTAGAACCTGGGTGTCTTATTTCTTGAGTAGCAAAGTTCCATGTTCTTTCACCTTCACGATTACGACCCGCTCCTATAGCAGAGATAGCACCATTATTAACGTCGACAACGGCGATACCAGCTTGAACATATTCATCAGCCCATTCATGGTCTTCACCAGATAATACTTTGTTAATACCATCTTGAATATCTTTATCCATAGCGGTATATATCTTCATAGGAATTAGATATGGATCATTATCTGTTTTTTCAATGATTTCATCGACAACAGTATCAATATAACCTTGATAGTTCATTTCTTCGCCACTGCCGGTTAGAAGACTTTCAACAGAAACACTATTAGCTAAGTCAGCTTCTTCTTGAGTTATATAGCCATGTCTTACCATTAGTTTTAAAACGGTATTACGACGTTCAGTAGCGCCTTCAGGATTATTGTATGGATTATAACCATTTGGTGATTGGAAAAGTCCTGCGATAAGGGATGCTTCTGGTAAACTTAATTCAGATACTGATTTACCAAAGTAGTATTGTGAAGCTTGTTCAACACCATAGACATTTCCTCCTAAAAGACTATCATTAACATAAAATTCTAGGATTTCTTCTTTACTATAATTTCTTTCTAGGATAAAGACGGAGATATAGACATCTTTAAATTTACGAATAATTGATTTTTCTGTCGATGTTAAGTTATTTTTTACAACTTGCATGGTTAGAGTAGAGGCACCACCAGCATCACTATTACCTAAAAGTTGGCCGACGGAAGCTTTTATGAATCTTGCCATATCGACACCATTATGTTCAAAGAATCTTGAATCTTCAGTAGCAATGATGGCATCTACTAGGACCTGAGGTAATTGATCATAAGTAACCGTCTCTCTTTTTTCTCTTCCTAGAGTAGCAATTACTTCACCATCGATATCATAGACGACGGTTTGATCTTGGTTAGCTAATTTTTCTGGATCAAAGGTACCAGAGCTTATAATAATATAGAGCATAAAGCCACTAACAGCAAAAACACCCGCTGAGAAAACAATAATAAAGATTTTTAATATTCTTTCTTTTAGATTAGAATTACTTTTGCTTTTACTTGAATGGCCTTTTCTTTTGCCTTTCTTACTTTTTGAACTTATTTTTTTCATATTTCCCACTTCTTTCTTTTCATTTAAAGTACCTTCAATAATGTCTTCTTCTTCACTATCAATGATAATATCTTTGATGTTCTCTTCATTATCATTAGGCTTTAATGTCTTTTTGGTTTTATTTTTTATATTTGACTTTTTCTTTCCTTTTTTCTTATTTAGTTGTTTTACGATTGTGTCACTATTATAATATATAATAATTAGAATAATAAGGATTGGAATAATTAAGGCTCCAACTAAACCAAAATTGATAATAGAAATAATGCTAATTACGAGAAAGAGAAGTCCCATGATTATTTCTAACTTATCTAGTTTCTTTAAAAAATTTTTCATAATACCTCCATTATTTTATTTATTTCTTTTAAATAATCTAATCTAGGTGTGTATTTTAATTGAACAGGATAGCCTTTTTGAGTAAAGTATTCATGGGGAATTGATTTTCTTTTGTTAGTATTTAAAAAAGTAATAAGATCTTGTCCCATAAGAATATAATTTTCATTTAGTAAATTAAATCTTACAAGGAGAAAGACAATTCCTCGTTGGTCAATAACACGTTTAATATGTTCGATTTGATGTTTATGAATGTTAGCAATAGGAAAAGATGTTTTACTATTGGTTTCTTTAGCATCAAATTCAATATATTTACCTTGATAGATACCATTATAGTCTAAGGTGGAAGGACATTCGAAGTAGGCATCGGTTATTTTGTTATGCGAATAATCAATTTTAGCTACTTTAATGGGAGTAGGCTTTTTATATATTAAGGCTATGTTATTTTCAATATAGTATTCATTAGTGATATTAATATCGGATTCTAAAGTCATACCACGATTGGCATAGTTTCTTTGTTTAAAATATGTTTGACATTTCACAAATATCACCTTACTTAATTATACTATAAAAGAGAAATATTTTCCATATTTATTCTTTAAAAAGATCTCTTACTTGAGATTACATTCTTTCATTTGACATTAAAAATGTAAAGATTTTTGAAACTTAATGTAACTACATATTATTGTTAGCTATATTAATAATTTGATATATACAATGGCAGGGGTTAAATGAAAAAGGAATTCTTATGAATGAATTCCTTTAGTAATTGGTAGTGAACTCGGGACCAAATGAACCTCCTAGATAGTTAGCAAATCCTTTTAATGTACTTAGTCTTTGGCAAGAAGAACCGTCAGTATTACAACGATAGAAATACATATTATAGCTTCCTTCGTCAGAAGTGGTATAGTATAAATAATCTTCACTTAGATGGATTTTTGGACCAAAAGCCCCACCTACATAGTTGGCAAATCCTTTGAGATTAGATAATCTTTGGCAAGAAGAACCATCAGCATTACAACGATATAAGTACATGTTGTAACTACCATCATCTGAGGCTGTATAATATAGATAATTATTGCTTAATGCTATTTCTGGTCCGAAATCACCACCTAAACTATTAGCAAATCCTTTTAGTGATGTTATTCTTTGACAGGAAGAACCATCAGTGTTACAACGATATAATTCCATGTTGTAGCTTCCATCATTTGAAGTGGTATAGTATAGATAATTATTACTTAGTTTTATTTGAGGACCGTATGCTCCTCCAAGACTATTGGCAAAACATTTTAGTGATGTTATTCTTTGACAGGAAGAACCATCAGCATTACAACGATATAAGTCCATATTATAGCTACCATCATCTGAGGTTGTATAGTATAGATAATCATTATTTAATATAAGAGTAGGTCCATACGAACCACCAGCACCATTAGCAAATCCTTTTAGTGATGTTATTCTTTGACAGGAAGAACCATCAGCATTACAACGATATAAGTCCATATTATAACTACCATCATCTGAGGTTGTATAATATAAATAGTTATTATTAGCAACGATTTCAGGGCCAAAGGAACCTCCTAAATAATTGGCAAATCCTTTGAGATTGGATAATCTTTGGCAAGAAGAACCATCGGAGTTGCAGCGATAGAAATACATATTATAGCTTCCTTCATCAGAAGTGGTATAGTATAGATAATTTTTACTAGCAATAATTTTAGGACCAAACGATCCACCTACACTGTTAGCAAATCCTTTTAATGTACTTAGTCTTTGGCAAGAAGAACCATCGGTGTTACAACGATAGAAATACATATTATAGCTTCCTTCATCAGAAGTTGTATAATAGAGATAATTGGGCTTTTTAATAGTAGTTGCCGTTACTTGATTAGAGTTTGTCGATAGATTAAATTCATTAGTTGCTTTGACATAGATGGTATATGTTTGTCCAGCTTGTAAATTAATAACATTACACGTTTCATTACTAGTTTTACATTTTAGTTCGTTATCAACATAGTATTCATATTCTTTGATTGGTGCTTTACTATTAGCTTTTGCATTTATTGTAAAACTTGTCTCGGTAATATTGCTAATGGTTGGAGTAAAAATATCTGGTGGTGATATAGTTTCGACAGTTAATTCTTTAGTATTGTATGGTATTTCAATAGTTATTCCATAATTGGTATCACTATATAGAGTATAAGCATCAATGTTTATTTTTAGTAATCCTTTATCGTGATTACTATTACATGAGATGAAATTATTATCTTGATAGCATGATGTCGTGATAATGGGATTTCTTACATCTAAACTAGAGTTAAATTCTTTATAATATGCATTAGAGTTATAGTTATTTGTTTCATCAATTAATCCATATTGAAAGATATATTGGTCATTATTATTAGTAATAGTTATTCTTTTAGTAAAGTTAGTGAAAGTTAAGTCAACAATATTGGGCGTTTCGACATTTTGATTTATCTTAGTTAATTTATAATTATTTATATCTCGCATAATTTGATCGGTGATTAAAACTTTGTCTGTAATTAAAATGGTATCAACAAAAACATCATCATTTTTTTCTTTGAGATTTAAAGTTAGATCAATTAGAAAATAGGCAATGGTCATTGCTAAAACTGACGCAACAATTATTTCCACTAATAAATATCCTTTATTATTTAATTTCATGTTATCACCTATTATAATTATAAGTTATGTTTAGTAAAATGTAAATAAAGAAAGAAACATTAAATTAAATAATATAGGAGAATTTACTTTTTTAGTTCAAAATTGTAAATAAAGTGTTGTTTTAATTAAGCATTTTATGTTATACTACCATATATTATTAGTAGTTAGGAGAAGTGGTTAAATGGAAAGGGTGAATAGGAGAAATTATATATTAGATAATATTTATGTAAAAGAGGAATATGTGAGAGATACTTTAATTATCGATAAAGATGGCATTTTATTACTAGTTAAGGATAATAGAATAGTGTATGATAAATTTGGATACACACGGAGTAAAAATGAAGTTGGTCTGCGTTTTAATTTTAATAAAGAATATTTGATTTTTAAGAGTTCACTAAGAGAAGCAGATATTATGATGAGAAAATATTTTAAAGATGATATGGGGTGTGTAGTGGATGAATATTGTTTTCAACCAAAGGAAGATATTAATGAAGTTATTTTAACAAGAAAAGAGTTAGAAGATGGTTTTGTATTTAATGATGAGAAGATGGATGGGTTATATGTTGTTGATTTGAAAAAAGGTGTTCTTTATGCTAATAATGAAATAGATGGTTCAGTTGTTAGTGATTTTGGTATTCCTAGTGATGATGAAATATGTGAACTTGAGTATGAATTTCAAAAACAAAATCATCGTTTATTTAATTTGATTAGAGGTTATGATGATGGAATAGTTGATGTTAAAAAGAAGATTGAGGATATTAAATATTATCCTATTGTACAGGGAGTTTACTATCATTGTCAAAATTATTTATATATTAAAATTCAAGATGGCATGTTTGATATTTTCTTCTTTGAGGTAGTTTGTATGGGAAAAGATAAGTTTAAGTTAGTGACAAGGAAAGTTATTATACCTAAGGAGAATATTATTAGTAATTTAGAAGAGCCAAAAAGGGATTTGGTTAGAAAAAAAATAATGTAATTAGTATTTGGGGATTTAATTAATTTAGAAAAGTTTGGATAAAAGTATTTATTATCCATCTTTTTTTTGGTACAATAAATAAAGCAAGAAAGTGGTAGGGTGGTAGAATGCAAGATAAATTAAAAAAATTATTTGATAGTATTAGTTTTAATGAAGAAAGTTACTTTGATAAAGCTAGTTTAGATAAAGTTATTGTATATGATAATAATAAAATATGGAAATTTATTATTGAAGTTGATAGTATTTTACCATGTGATATATATTTTGAATTATTTAATAAGTTAAAGGATACTTTTAATAGAGTTGATGTTGTTTTAGCAATTAAGGCTAAGAATATTACTTATAGTAAGATTAATGATTATTTTAAGGTTATTATTGATGAATTAGTTAAATTAAATGTTCGATATAAAGTTTTTAGTGATAGAGAGTTAGAGTTTAATGATGATGATATTTATTTTAGTGTTTTTAATAAAGTTGAAAAGATTAATATGATTGAAAAAATTAATTATATTAATGATAAATTGCATGATTTTGGTTTTAGTGGTGTTAATTTGAATGTTATTTTAAAAGAAGATGGTGATGAGGATTTACTACAAGCAATTAATGATGAAATGAAAGTAGAAGTGCCTCAGGTTAAAGTTATCCCCAAGACAGTAGAAAAAGAGGATAAACCTAGTTATTATCGACCTAAAAAGAGTACGGAAATTACTAATTTAAGTGATATTTTATATGAAGTTGAAAATATTAACATCGAAGCTAGAGTATTTGGAGTCGATTATTTTGAAGCTAGAAGTGGTTATAAGATTATTACTTTGAAAGTAACAGATGATAAAGATAGTATTTATGTTAAGATGATTACTAAAGATGATGAAGAGTATGCTAGAATTAAGGATTTAATTAAAGTTGGTAAGTGGTATCAATTTTATGGTAAAGTAGCAATGGATAGATATGCTAATGAACTGGTTTTTAATACGAGATATAAGGATGTTAATTTGGTTGATAAAGAAAATAATGAGATTAGAAGTGATGATGAAGAGGTTAAGAGGGTTGAACTTCATGCTCATACTTTGATGAGTCAAATGGATGGGGTAGTGAGCGCTAAAGATTTGATTAAAAGGGCTATTAAATGGGGACATAAAGCAATAGCTATTACGGATCATTCAGGAGCACAGGCTTTTCCAGAGGCTTTTCATATGGCTAAAGAAATGAAAATATTATATGGGTGTGAACTATCTTTGGTCGATGATTCAATCGATATTTGTTTTAGAGAAAATGATAGTAAACTTTTGGATAATACATATGTTGTTTTTGACTTTGAAACGACTGGTTTTAGTGCTGGTGGAGGAGATACGATTATTGAAATTGGAGCAGTCAAAATATGTAATGGTGAAATTATTGATCGTTTTGATGAATTGATTAATCCTGGAAGAAAGCTACCTCCTAAAATAACGGAACTTACGAATATTACTGATGATATGCTTGTGGATAAGGATAATGAAGAGAATGCGGTAAGAAGATTTATTGATTGGTACGGAGATTTACCAATGGTTGCACATAATGCTAAATTCGATGTATCTTTCTTGGAAATGGCACATCAGAAATATAATTTTGGTACTTTTACTAATACTGTTATTGATACACTAGAATTAAGTAGGGCAATGAATCCTTCCCAAGGTAGACATAATTTGTCAGCATTAGTAAAGAAATATAATGTTCCATGGGATGAAGATGCTCATCATAGAGCGGATTATGATGCTGAAGGTACGGCTTATGTTTTTTATAAGATGATTAAAGAACTTGTAAACAGAAATGTTGAGAAGATTAGTGATCTTAATAAGATTATCGATAAGAATGAATTACATACTTTAGGTAATGCTTATCATTTTACGATGTTAGCTAAGAATTTAACGGGACTTAAAAATATGTTTAAGATTATTTCTTATGCTAATACAACTTATTATTATAAGGGACCTAGAATTTTACGTAGTGTTTTGAACGAGCTTAGAGAGGGAATTTTGATTGGTTCAGCTTGTGTCAATGGTGAAGTGTTTGATATGGCTAGAACGAAAAGTGATGAAGAACTTTCTAATATCATGAAATTTTATGATTATATTGAAGTACAACCTCCTAGTGTTTGTGAACATTTGGTTCAAACAGGGGATTTTCCTAGTATGAATGATCTTAAGAATAATATTGCTAAGATTATAAGGGTAGCTAAGGAATCATCAAAAATAGTTGTGGCTACTGGAGATGTTCATCATTTGGATCCCGATGATAAGATATATCGGGAGATTATTGTTAATCAGAAAGTACCCGGTGGAGGAAGGCATCCTTTAAATAAGAAGGGAATTACGAGTATTCCTTCGATGCATTTTAGAACGACAAGAGAAATGTTAGATGATTTTTCTTTCATTGATAAAGATACGGCTTATGAAATTGTGGTTACTAATACGAATATGATTGCTGATATGATCGAAGAAATTGAAGTTATTAGAGATACGGGTGGACATCCTTTTGCACCGGTTATTGAGAATTCAGAACAGACCGTTAGAGATCTTGTCTATACGAAAGCTAAATCGATTTATGGGGAAGAATTACCAGAATTAATCGAGAAACGACTTGAAAGAGAGCTTAATGGTATTATTGGGGGACATTACGACGTTATTTATTTGATTGCCCAAAAATTAGTTAAGAAATCGAATGATGATGGTTTTATCGTTGGGTCACGTGGTAGTGTTGGATCTTCTTTGGTAGCAACGATGATGGGTATTACAGAAGTTAATCCTTTACCACCACATTATGTATGTCCTAATTGTCATAAGACTTTGTTTGAAGTAGATGGTCATGTTTTAGCGGAAGAGTATGCTTCAGGGTATGATTTACCGGATCGGATATGTGAATGTGGAACGAAAATGGATAAGAATGGCCAAGATATTCCCTTTGAAACATTCTTAGGTTTTAATGCTGATAAAGTACCTGATATTGATCTTAATTTCTCTTCAATTTATCAATCTGAAGCTCATGAGTATACGAAGGTATTGTTTGGACCTGATTATGTCTATAGAGCGGGAACTGTTGGTACGGTTGCTGAGAAAACGGCTTTTGGTTTTGTTAAGGGTTATTTTGAGGATAAAGGAATTATCAATGTTAGAAGTGCCGAAATTGAGAGACTAGCTATGGGATGTACGGGCGTTAAGAGAACAACAGGCCAACATCCAGGAGGTATCGTCGTCGTACCTGGTTATATGGATATTTTTGATTTTACACCATTTCAGTATCCAGCGGAAGATACTTCATCGAGATGGCGAACAACCCAATTTGAATATCACTCAATTGAAGATAATCTACTTAAACTAGATATTCTAGCACACGATGATCCGACGATGCTTAAGTATCTTTTGGATATCAGTGGTATGAGTATCGACGATATTCCAATGGATGATAAAAAGGTCTTTAGTTTATTTTCTTCGCCGGAAGCCTTAGGGGTTACGAAAGAACAAATTATGTGTGAGACGGGTTCGCTAGGATTACCAGAAACAGGAACAAGGTTTGTTATTAATATGCTTACAGAAACTAAACCTAGTTCTTTTGGAGAATTAGTTAAGGTATCTGGTTTATCACATGGTACTAACGTCTGGGCTAATAATGCACAAGAATTAGTCGCTGGTACTTTTACCCTAGCAGATGGTAAACAGATTGAAATTCCATTTAAAGAAGTTATTGGTTGTCGTGATGATATTATGGTAACTTTAATGAAATGGGGAATTGAACCTTTGCATGCTTTTAAGATTATGGAGTTTGTTCGTAAGGGAAAAGCTAAGAAAGATCCTGAAGGTTGGATTAAATGGGCGACAGAATTAAAAGAAAATAATATTCCAGAATGGTATATTGAATCTTGTAAGAGAATTGAATACATGTTCCCGAAAGCTCACGCGACAGCGTATATTATGATGTGTTGTCGGGTTGCTTGGTATAAAGTTTATAAACCTATATATTATTATTATGCTTACTTTTCAATTCGTTGTTTTGATTTTGATATTGAAACAATGATTCATGGCTATGATGCTATTAAGAGAAGAATTGATGAACTTAATTTGAAAGGTTTTGATCGTAGTAATAAAGAAGATAATATTTTAGATGTTTTAGGATCAGCTTTAGAGATGACGGCAAGAGGTTTTACATTTAAGAATTTGGATTTATATAAATCCCACTATAAGGATTTTATTATCAATGAAGATGGTAAGAGTTTAATACCACCATTTAGAAGTATTGATGGACTAGGAGATATTGTCGCTAAAAGTATTTACGATGAAGCTAGAAAAGGTCCATTTATTAGTGTTGAAGATTTTCAAAATAGATGTAAAGTTTCACAGACATTAATTGATAAGATGCGTCTTATGGGTATGTTTAATGATATGCCAGAGACGAGTCAACTTAGTTTGTTTTAGAGAAAAACAGAATATTTCAATTAAGAGATATTCTGTTTAATTTTTTTAAAAAATGTATATTAAAACTATTAAAAAATGTATATTATTTTTCTTAAAAAATGTATATTAAATTTGTTAAAAAATGTATATTATGTATTGATAATTGGTATAATATATGGTAAAATAAGATTAATAATGAAAGGGTGAGATGTATGTCTTTAAGAAAAAAAGAATATATTGCTCGTTTAGTTGATAAAAAAATTAAAGATTATTTAGAGATTTTTGGGTCGGTAAGTATAGAAGGACCAAAGTGGTGCGGAAAAACATGGACATCTTTAAATCAAGCTAATAGTGTTGTATTTTTAGATGAAGAGGAAACTAAAGAAAAGGCAAAGTTAAGTTTAGATTTGATATTGGATGAAGAAAGACCTGAACTAATTGATGAATGGAATTTAATTCCTGAAATATGGGATGCGGTTAGAAGAAAATGCGATGAAACAACGAAAAAAGGCAATTATATTTTGACCTGCTCTACTAAATTAACAGATGAAGAACAAAAACAAAAAATACATCATTCAGGTGCGGGTAGAATTGGAAAAATAAAAATGTATACTATGAGTTTGTATGAGTCAGGCGATTCAACAGGGAAAGCATCAATACAAGATATGTTGAATGGTAATTTAAAAAATGGGTTAAATGATAAAGTTACACTTCAAAAATTGGCTGATTTAATAATACGTGGTGGATGGCCTTCAAATATTAATACTCATGAAGATAAAATTGGTATAATACCTAAAAGTTATATTGATGCAATTTTAGATAAAGATATTCATGATGATAAAAAAAGAGATAAAAATAAAATGTTAATGTTACTTAAAAGTTTGGCAAGAAATGAGTCTACTATTGCAAGTAATAAAACATTATTGAATGATATAGAACAATGTTCTAATGAAAAAGAAATTATTGAAAGTAGGATTACAATTGATGATTATTTAGATGTTTTAAATAGACTTCATATTACGGAAAATCAAAATGCATATAGTGAAAATTATCGTTCTCCAAACAGATTAGGAAAATCTTCTAAAAGACACTTTACTGATCCGTCACTTGCATGTAGTTGTTTAGATTTAACAAGAGATAAGTTAATAAATGACCCAAAAACTTTCGGTTTTATGTTTGAGGCAATGGTCGAAAGAGATTTAAGAATATATATGGAATATTTAGATGGCAAGTTGTATCATTTTAGAGATAATATTACAGGGTTAGAAGCTGATGCAATACTAGAATTTAGTGATGGGGAATATGCTATAGTTGAAATAAAACTAGGATATAGAGAAGTAGAGGATGCTAAGAAGAATTTGTTAAATTTGTATAGTAATATGATTAAAAAGCCTAAATTTATGTGTGTTATTGTTGGTTTTACTGATGTTATTGCTAAAGATCCTGAAACAGGAATTTATATTGTTCCTATTACAGCATTAAAGCCTTAAATAAATTATGTATTAAAAAAGATGATTTTGTTTGAATCATCTTTTTTAACGACTTACTCTTCTTGTCGATGTTGTTAAATTTTAGGAGAAACTTAGTAATGCACTAGCCGTAACATTATTATCATCATAGATTTGTCCATCATGGGTAAATGATATGGTAAAATTACTACGTGGAGTTACTTCCGATACTAATTTATTATATTGTTCAGTAGTCATTTCTTTTGGTAAGTATACTAGCATTGAGTCTCCCTCAAGTTGAATAATGAGGGTTCCTTGTTCAGCAGTAGCCTCATTATGATGACGAGCAGTTCGGTCTAGAATTATTTCATGTGTTTCACCTTTATAATCAATACCGATGACACCACGATTAAATTTATAAATAGTTCCGGCAATACTTGTAGGACTCCAACCAGTTGTTGCTGTTCTTGAAGTAAGATTAGGAGTTTGTGCTGGAGTTTGTGCTGGAGTCTGGGCTTGAGCTTGCTGTTGTTGTTGAACTCTTCTTGCAAGTTGAATTAATCTCATAAGATCGCTAAAATTATCAACTTTAATAATTAGTTATTTTCTATTGCATATTTTCTTTAATATTACATATATTATTATATAGATAAAATGTAGCTTATGAATAGATATTATGTAGTTTTTATCTTGACATATTTAAGAATATATGTTATTATTTTATATAGAAAGTGAGATGATTATGTTATGGCTAATTTAACAAGTGCTATTAATGTAAATGTTGATACGAAGATAAAAGATGAGGCAACTCATATTTTAAAAGGGCTAGGCTTAAATATGAGTACATTTATTAATATGGCTTTAGCGCAAGTAGTTAAAAGAAATGGTGTACCTTTTGAAGTAGTGAATCCAACACCTAGCAAAGATATGTTGGAAGCACTAGCGGAAGTAAGCGAAATGATTAACAATTCTGAGAAATATCCAAGGTATACCAATAGAGAAGATTTAAAGAAAGCGTTGTTATCAGATGATGAAGTATAAATATGATGTTGTATATTCGATAAAATTTAAAAAATCTTTAAAAAAAATGCAAAAGCAAAATAAAGATTTAGATGAACTATTAGATGTTGTTGATAAGTTAGCACAAAAAGATGAATTAGATCCAAAATATAGGAATCACAAATTGAAAGATGATAAATATTATAAAAATTGTAGTGAGTGTCATATACGTCCAGACTGGTTATTAATTTATCAGTATAATGATAATGAATTGTTGCTTTTATTAATGAATACGGGAAGTCATAGTGATTTATTTAACAAATAGGGAATATTCCTATTTGTTAAATAAGGTATATTAAAAAGATGATTTTGTTTAAATCATCTTTTTTAACGACTTACTCTTCTTGTAGATGCTGTTAAATTTTGGGAGAAACTTAGTAATGCACTAGCAGTAACATTATTATCATCATAGATTTGTCCATCATGGGTAAATGATACGGTAAAATTACTACGTGGAGTTACTTCCGATACTAATTTATTATATTGTTCAGTAGTCATTTCTTTTGGTAAGTATACTAGCATTGAGTCTCCCTCAAGTTGAATAATGAGGGTTCCTTGTTCGGATACTTCTAGGCCATTTTCAAAAGGTCCAGCATATTTATCTGATACAGGACAATTAGTTAGAGTACCAATTTCAGCAGTAGCCTCATTATGATGACGAGCAGTTCGGTCTAGAATTATTTCATGTGTTTCACCTTCATAATCAATACCGATGACACCACGATTAAATTTATAAATAGTTCCGGCAATACTCATAGGACTCCAACCAGTTGTTGCTGTTCTTGAAGTAAGACTAGGAGTCTGTGTTGGAGTTTGTTGTTGAGCTTGTGCTTGAGTTTGTGTTGGAGCTTGTGCTGGAGTTTGTGCTGAAGTTTGTTGTTGAGCTTGTTGTTGTTGTTGAATTCTTCTTGCAAGTTGAATTAATCTCATAAGATCGCTAAAACTATCAGCATCTTTGTATATATTATATTTATATTCTATATTATTTTTGTAATTTAATTCCTTATTCTTATTTATGTATATATTGTTTATTTCCTCTTTTATATTATAGTATTTGTAGTCTTTATCCATATATAAATCCTTTCCTTTCTTGGCTAAAATTATAGCATATAAGTGTTTTTTAGTCAAATTTAAGATGAATTTTAATATGTACTTGCGAGTAGCATTAACATAAAAAAAATATAAGTTTATGGATAAGGCTTTTACTTAAGTTTTATCATGTGTTATAATTGTTATAGTTAGAAAGTGAGTGAAGATATATGGAAAAAGCTATTTTAGTAGATGGTAATAATTTGCTTTTTAGAAGTTATTATGCAACAGCATATACAGGTAATTTTATGAGGAATAGTGAAGGTTTTCCTACGAATGGTTTATTTGGTTTTGTTAATATGATAAATAAGATTATTAGTGAGGAAAAACCTACTTATATAGCTGTAGCTTTTGATGTTGGTAAGACTTTTAGACATGAGAAATATAGTGAATATAAAGGGGGAAGAGATGAGACTCCTGATGATTTGAAGAAACAATTTCCGGTTGCAAAGAAGATACTTGATGCGATGGGAATTAAATATTTGGAGTGTCCTGGTTATGAAGCTGATGATATTATTGGAACTTTAGCTAAAATGGTCGACATTGATGATGATTTTATTGCGACAATTATCAGTAGTGATAAGGATTTGTTACAACTTATTAGTAATGATGTTGAGGTTAAGTTACTTAAGCAGAAGGATTTTATTAGAATGAATCATGATACTTTTGTGGAAACTTATGGGATTGAGCCTATTAGAATGGTTGATTTAAAGGGTTTGATGGGCGATAGTTCAGATAATATTCCTGGTGTAAAAGGAATTGGGGAAAAGACCGCGTTAAAGTTACTACAGAAGTATGTTAGTGTCGAGGGTGTTTATGAACATATTGATGAGATAAGTGGTGCTGTTAAAAATAAATTAGTTGATGGTAAGGATAGTGCTTTTGCTAGTAAAGAGATTGCAACGATTTATAAGGATGTTCCTTTAAATATTACTTTAAAAGATATTAAGTATGAAGGGGAAGATGCTGATAAGTTAGTTACTATTTTTAGTGATTTGGAATTTTATTCTTTTTTAAAGAAGACGGATACGGTAAAGGTTAAGAATAATAATTTAGAAGTTAAGATTGTCCATGATTTGGGTAGTATTGATATTAGGAAACCTGTCAGTGTTTATTTGGAGATGAGTGAAGAGAATTATCATAATGCGGATATTTATGGGATGGGTGTCTATAATGATGAAGTTAGTTTGTTTATTCCTATGGATGTTCTTAAGTTAAATCCAAGTTTTTTGACAAAGATAGAAAAGTATACTTACGATCTTAAGAAGTTATATGTTAGTTTAAGAAAGAATAAGATTAAACTTGATAAGGTTAGTATGGATGCAATGATCGCGGGATATTTACTTAATTATAATGTTAAGGATGATATTGCTTATCTAGCTAATGATTTTAGTTATGATATTCCTTTTTATAATAGGAAAGTAGAACTAGATATGGATGTTATTGTTAAAAGAAGTGTTATGAGAGCTAAGTTTATTTATGAAGTTAGAGATAGGCTTATGAAAGAGATGGAAGATGAAGAAGTAATGCAAATGTACAATGATATTGAACTTCCTTTAGCGATTGTTCTTGGTAAGATGGAATGTAATGGTATTAGGGTATCTAAGGATATCTTACAGGAAATGGGCGATGATATTACGTTAAGATTAGATGCTATATTAAAAGAGATATATGATATGACAGGATGTGAATTTAATGTGGCTTCGCCTAAACAATTGGGACAAGTATTATTTGAAAAACTTGGATTACCTGGTGGTAAGAAGACAAAGTCAGGGGGATATACGACAGATTCTAATACGCTTAATAAGTATATTCATGATTATCCAATTGTTTCTAAGGTACTTGAATATCGTACTTTATCGAAGTTACTTAGTACTTATGTAGTTGGTATTACTAATGCCATTAGTGATGATGGTAAGATTCATACGATTTATACTCAGACTTTAACAAGAACGGGAAGACTATCTTCAATCGAACCTAATTTACAGAATATTCCCGTTAGAAATGAGTATGGAAAGTTAATTAGAAAGGCTTTCTTACCAGAGAATGACTCTTTGATAATGTCTGCTGATTATTCACAGATTGAACTTAGAATTTTTGCTCATCTATCACAAGTTAGTGAGTTAATTCATGCTTTTAATAGTGATATGGATATTCATGCTAAGACGGCATCTGATGTATTTCATGTTCCAATAGACAAAGTAACAAAAGATATGCGAAGACAAGCTAAAGCTGTTAATTTTGGTATTTTATATGGTATTAGTAGTTTCGGTTTGTCTGAGGATTTGGGGATTAGTCCTAAGGAAGCTAAAGAGTTTATTAATAAGTATTTGGAAACATATCCCGGTATTAAAGATTATATGAATAAGGAAATTGAACAAGCTAGAGAACTTGGTTATGTTAAGACAATTATGAATAGAAAAAGATTATTGCCAGAAATTAAAGATGCTAGTTATGTTATTAGGAGTATGGGTGAAAGAATGGCTTTGAATACTCCAATTCAGGGAAGTAGTGCTGATATTTTGAAGAAAGCAATGGTGGAAATTGATGAAGAGTTTACGAAGAGAAATTTAAAAAGCACGATGTTATTACAGGTGCATGATGAACTTATTTTTAATTGTTTAATTAGTGAGAAAGAAATTGTTACAAAAGTAGTTACGGATATTATGGAAAATACATATAAATTTAGTGTACCACTTACAGTCGATGTGGAATTTGGAACTGATTGGTACGATGCTAAATAGGTGAATAGTTATGAAGAAAGTTAATAGTGTTTTGATTAAAAACATGATAATTAATATCTTTTTAGTAATATTTAAACTAATCGTGGGGATGATAGGTAGTTCTAAATCTCTTGTGGCTAATGGTATTCACTCGTTGTCGGATTTAATTACTGATATTGTGTCTATTTTAGGTAATGTTATGGCCCATAAACCTGCGGATAAAAAACATCCTTTTGGTTATGGTCAATTTGAATATGTAACTAGTATTATTGTTGGAATAGTCGTATTATTTATGGGTGGTAATTTGGTATTAGATGCTTTTAAAGTGAGCGAGAATATTCCTTCTAATTTGGTATTAGTAGTTAGTGTTATTTGCTTTATTATTAAATATAGTTATGCTAAATATATGGAATATAAGGGTAAGGAATATAATGATAGTATTTTAATGGTATCTTCAATGGAGTCTAAAGCTGATGCTATTACGACAATTTTTGTAGTTATTTCAGTTCTAATGACAAGACTTAGTGTCTATAATGATTTATATAGGTATTCGGATAATGTTTGTACTTTTATCATAGGTTTTTATGTTATCTATATTTCTTTAAAGATATTAAAAGAGAATATTAGAAATATTGGGATGGTTACTTTGGATAATAATGATTATTTAGCTAAGGTTAAAGATATTATTTTAATGGATAAGAATATTGTTAGTGTTAAAGAGATTAATCTGGTTAAATATGGTAGTTATTATACAGGGAATATTGTCGTAATGATGAATGGTAAGATGAAAGTTAAGGATATGGATAGGGTTGTTATGGATATAAATAAAAGATTAAAAAGAAAGAAAATGGGTATTAATTATGTAAATATTAGTGTAGTTGCAAAGGAGTGAGGTTTATGCCTGAATTACCAGAAGTAGAAACGGTAAAAAATAGTTTAAAACTTAGATTAATTGGAAAAAAGATTTATAAAGTTGTGGTTAGGTATCCTAATATTATTGCTTATCCTAGTGTCGATGATTTTATTAAAGGTGTCGGTGGTAAAGAGATAAGAGATATTAAAAGAAGGGGTAAGTTTTTGATGTTTGATTTAGGAGATAGTTATCTTTTATCGCATTTAAGGATGGAAGGTAAGTATTTCTTTAAAAAACACGATGAAGAGATTAATAAGCATGAACATGTTATCTTTGATTTAGGAGATATGGAACTTCGATATATGGATACGAGAAAGTTTGGAAGAATGTATTTGATTAAAAAAGATATGGTTAATGATATGAAACCTATAAGTGAACTGGGATTAGAACCTTGGGATGAGGGACTTACGGTTAGTTATTTGAAAGATAAATATAAGAATAAGAAATTACCTATTAAAAGTGTTATATTAGATCAAAGTATTATCGTGGGAATAGGTAATATTTATGCTGATGAAATTCTTTTTATGGGGCACATTAATCCTTTAAAAGTAGCCTCTAAGTTAGATGATAAGGAACTTGAGGATATTATTAAATATACAAGGAGTGTTCTTAATCATGCAATTGAATTAGGAGGTACAACGATTAGAAGTTATACTTCTGTAGATGGAGTGCATGGAAGATTTCAAAATGAACTTGCTATTCATGGTAAGGATAAGGGTGTGTGCCCTATATGTGGAGGGAAGATAGAGAAAATCAAAGTAGGAGGAAGAGGGACATATTATTGTCCTAAGTGTCAGAAAGAAAAAGTATAATAGTAGAATTATCCATGTTAGTTATAAAGATAATTTGCTTAACAGGGGTTTTTATAGTAAAAAACGTACAAAATGTACGAAAATTATTTAAAAATATGTACAATTTGTACGAAAAGTACTTATTGTGGCGAATATTATTTTGGTTGCTTTTAAAGCGTAGAAGGATTAAGTTATGAAATTATGGTTATAAATTTAAGATAAAGTTTATCGATTTTCATCATAAATTATCGTATAATGATAAAAAGTGGTGAAAATATGATAAAACTAAATACTTGAATCTGATATTAAGAAGGACGATGATAATATGAAATCATATTTAACTTAAAATTACTAAAAAGGGACAAGTTACTATTCTTAAAGTAATTAGAGATATCTTAAAACTTAATGATGTGAATAAATATAATGTAAGAAAGGAGAAATGTTTATGAATGAAAACGTTTTGAAAGATTCTGATATTAGGGGAAAAATTGATATAGCTTTTTTTAGATTAATTGGACCTCTTGCGATTATGAATGAACTAAAATCTTATGAAAGTTCACATGAAGAAATACATGCTTTGCTAAATATTGTAACAAAATGGGGTGCAAAATTTCAAAGTGTGCAAAACTTATCTTTTATAAATTCTGCTGAAATACTTGATGTTTATAATAGGCTAGATGCGTTAAAAGATAAGTTTTTATTTGGTACTAATTTAGGATTGGAAAATGAATTATCAGATGAAATTGTTATTTGGATATATGAACTAATGGAATTAAGAAAAATGCAAATTGAAAGGGGATTAAAAAATGGGTAATGAAAATGATAAAGTAATAAAAGTAACTGAATATGGAGATAAAAAAGATAGTGGTAAAAGTGGAGCAAAAATAGATATTTATTCTAGTGATCCAAAAGATGGACCACATGATTCAATTCATATTAAAGTAGACACAGACAATAAAACATACGAAGCTGTAACAAAAATAGATGGAGAAAAAGAATCAAGTTCTGGAGAATGTTTTTTAACAAGTGCATGTATGAGATATTTTCAAGAAGAATTTGATGATAATTGTTATGAATTAAGAGTTTTAAGATGGTTTAGAGATAACTTTGTTTCAAAGGAAGATATAGAACATTACTATGAAGTAGCGCCAATTATTGTAGAAGCAATAGATGAAGAAGAAAAATCTAGTATTATTTATGATTATATTTACGATAATATAGTAGATTATTGTGTAATTCAAATTGAACAAGGAAATTATGATAAAGCATATAGCAGGTATAAAAATAGTGTTTTAATATTAGAAGAACAATTTACAAAACCTGTATTAACAAATAGATTTGATAAATCTCTAAAGAAATATAAGTATAATATGTAAGAATAAAAGTTTATCGATTTTCACCATAAATGATCATATAATGATAAAAAGAGGTTAAAATATGATAAAACTAAATATTTGAATCTGATATTAAGAAGGACGATGATAATATGAAAATAGATTTAGCTAAAGTTACGACAAAGGGACAAGTTACTATTCCTAAAGTAATTAGAGATATATTGGGTCTTAATGATGGAAGTAAAGTACTTTTTATCAAAAAAGGTGATGATATAGTTATTAAGAACTCCGCAATGGTTGCTTTAGAAAAAATACAAAATGCCTTTGATGGTGAAGAGATGAGACTTGCTCTTACAAATGAAGATGACGTTGTACAAATGATTAAAGAATTTAGAAATAGTAAAAAAAACATTGATTTTCACCAGAAATTATCATATAATGATAAAAAGAGGTGAAAATATGATAATAACTAGTAATATTGCTAAAAACTTTTTATCTAAATATTCTAATAAAGACACAAAATTATTGCGAAATGTTAGAGATGGAAAATTAATTAAAATAATAAAGGGTTTGTATGAAACAAATGTTAATACGCCTGGTTATTTACTTGCAACTAGTATATATGGACCATCATATATTTCTTTTGAATATGCTTTGTCTTTTTATGGATTAATACCTGAAAGAGTAAATGTAATTACATGTGCAACTTTTGATAAAAAAAAGAAAAAACAATTTAAAACTTTTTTTGGTACATTTACTTATAGAGATATTCCAGTATTAGCATATCCAGAAGAAGTAATTTTAAAAGAAGAAAATAATTATTCTTATCAAATTGCTTCTAAGGAAAAAGCTTTATGTGATAAATTATATACGTTAAAACCTCTAAATAATTATTTTAATTTAGAAAAAATGTTATTTGATGATTTACGTATAGATCGTGAAGAGTTTAATAAATTAAATATTGAAAAAATAGAAAAATTAAGTAATTTATATCATTCAACAAATGTAAAATTATTAGCTAAATATATGAGGAGGAATACCCATGAATAGTGTAATAGAACAAATGATTACTAAATATGAAATAAAAAATATTAATGATGAGATTAATGCTTTAAAAGAAATTATTCAGGAAATAATATTAGCAGGATTATCTAGAGGAGGATTTTTCAATGAAGCTGCATTTTATGGTGGAACAGCACTTAGAATATTTTATAATTTAGATAGGTTTTCTGAAGATTTAGATTTTGCTCTTATAGTTCCTAATAAAAATTTTGATTTAAATAAGTATTTTAATTATATTGAAAGAGAATTAAAAGCTTATGGACTTAATTTGGAAATTAATTATAAAGAGAAAAAGATAGATTCTAATATTACTTCGGCATTTGTGAAAGGTGATACTTTAGAACTTATTTTGAAGTTTTTTCCAAATGAAGAAAATCATGTTTATAATCATATTTTAAAGAATATAAAAATTAAATTTAATGTAGATATTAATCCTCCTAGTGGTGCATCATATGAAGATAAATATAAATTATTACCTAGTCCTCATCAGGTTAAATTGTATGATAAAGAGTCATTATTCGCAGGAAAAATTCATGCAATATTATGCCGCAATTGGTCAAAAAGAACAAAAGGAAGAGATTTATATGATTATGTATTTTTTATAGCTAATAATATTAGTATTAATATAGAATTAATTAAGAATAAATTGATTGCTTCTAATTATATTGATATTGATAGTAAATTTGATATAGATGTATTAAAAGAATTATTAATTAAAAAGTTTAATGAAATTGATTATAAAGAAGCTAAAGAAGATATTATGCCATTTGTTAAAAATGTAGATAGTTTAGATGTTTGGAATAAAGATTTCTTTATTAGTATTACAAAAAAATTGAATTAAATTTAAATTTTATGTATGTATGCAAAAAAATTGCATACTCTTTTAATATGTGTTATAATATTTAGCAAGAGAGGAGGATATTAAATGTTAGTGGATTTTAAGTTGAATGGTTTTACGACTTTTAATAAAGAAATTGATTTATCTTTTATAGGTAATAAAGATATAAAAAATACAGATAATGTTTTTATGGTTAATAATAAAAGGATTCTTAAGTCTCTTATTATATATGGCCCAAATAATACGGGTAAAACTAATCTAATTTTTTCTTTATCTTTATTAAAAGATATGATACAAAAAGGTACAATTTTAGATGTTTTTACAGAATCTGATTTGTTATATAATTTTTTTAATGATGAAAAAATTATTGATTTTGAAATAGAGTTTATAAGTAATAATACTGATTTTAAATATTATCTTTCTATAAATGAAGGAAAAATAAGTAAAGAAATTTTATATGTTGATGATAAATTGTTATTTAATCGTTTTGGTGAAGTAATTGATGATGAAATGAGAAATGCTGTAGAATTACTTAAAAATTATAGTGATAAATTAATTATTAAAACACTTCCTATGAAATATAAAAAATATGTAGATGCTATTAATGAATTTTTTGCTAAAATGTATATTGTTAATTCTTTTATGTTTGATAATCTTGTTGATGATATTGATAATTTGAGTGAGGAAGAATTAGATAAATTTAATAAAATAATTAAAAAAGCTGATATTAGTATTGAAAAGGTAAAATTAGAAAAGAATGCATTTAAGAATAAAAAGTATCAGTTAATATCTTATTATAAAATGAATAATAAGAGTGAAAGTGCTCCTAGTTATGTTGTGGATTCATCAGGTACTAGAGTGTTTATGTATTATATTTTACAAATTATAAAATGTAAGAGAAATGGTGGTATTTTGGTTGTAGATGAAATTGATAGTCATTTACATACATTATTAACTAAGACACTTATATCTTTGTTTAATGATGAATGTAATATGAATATGCAATTATTAACTACTTCTCATGATTTATTATTATTAGATACTAAATATTTATTTAGAAAAGATCAAATATATTTTACATACAAAGATAAAAATGAAGTTTTACTTTATTCATTAAATTCATTTAAGGATAATAAGGATAAGGGTATTAGAAATAATGCTTTGAAATCTTATTTGAAAGGTTATTTTGGTGCTTTACCTAATCCTGATTTGTATAATATATTTTATGAAGAATAATTTATTTAAAAAAAATTTGTATGTAATTGTTGAGGGCTTGACGGAGATGATTTTCCTAGGACATTTGAATAGTTTATTTGATAGTAATTATAATCTTATATTTATTAATGCTAAGGATGCGACTAGAATTATTAGAGAATATAAAAGAATTAAGAAAATTAATCCTGATGCTGATGTTTTGGTTATTTATGATTTGGATGGTAGAAAGACAGTAAATAATATTATGAAAGAATATAAGGATAATGATATTGATATTAAAAGGAATCAAATATTTTTTATCAACCCTACTTTTGAACTTATATTTGTATTATGTAAATGTAGAAAAACGCCAATTAAAAGTACTGATTATAATTTATATATTAAGAAATATTATGGTATTAATGATTATCGAAAAACGGAAACCCAACTAAGAAGAATGGTTAAATGTATAAGTAAAGAAGATATTAGTTATCTTTTAGATAATATTGATAGATTATTAGATAATGATAGTACTTCGATCAGATCTTCTAATTTAGATAAATTACTTGTTGATATATTTATGATAGATATAAAGATGAAAACTTATCAATAAAATAATAGAATAGTGGAATTACTATTCTATTATTTGTTTATGTATATAGACATTTTTGTTATATGATATTTCTTTAACAAAAGAAGATACTTTAGATTTAGGACAGACAATATATACTTTATTTTTAGTTCTAGTTAAAGCTACATAAAATAATCTTCTTTCTTCAGGGTACATAATATTTTCATCAATACTTGGTTTAATCAATTTAATTAAGGGTTCATCTTCAATTTTAGATGGAAAACCATATTTATCATCAATTGCGTTAATTAAAACTACTTCATCATAACCTAAACCTTTAGAGGCATGGACAGTTAGGAAATCTATTTTAAGATCAGGATTATTGTTCCAAATAATTCTTTCTTTATTCTTTTTGGTAAAGTATTTATCTAGAAGTAAAGAATCAATATCTTTGTTATATCTTCCTAAGAAAAGGACTTTTTCATTAGGATTTATTTTATTCATAATATAGTTAATAGCTTTAGCTTTATGAGTATTAGAGTAGAAAGGATCACTATCATCATATAAATAGATTTCGACTGGCTTAGCTAGATGCTTATTGGATTTAAGAGTTTTTTCGATTTGATGTTTATTTTTGTTGATAAAGTCTTTAGCTATATCTAATAGTTCTTGAGAATTACGATAAGTATTTTCAATAGGTATCTTTTTTGCATTTTGCATATATTGTTTGAAATTAGTAAATAAATCCACTCTAGAACCAGCGAAAGCAAAGATAGATTGATAGTCATCACCAACGGCAAAGATTTTGGCATTAAATAGTTTAGCTATTTTGTCAGTTAAATTATATCTTTGAATAGATATATCTTGATATTCATCGATGATGATATATTTGTAATTAACACCTAAATTCTTTTCTCCCACTTTATCTATGACTTGATATGATAAATTAATCATATCATCAAAATCAATAAGATGATTATCTTTTAGATAGTCTTGATAATAATCATAGAAATCTAATATTACTTCTATTTGTTCTTGTAGTAATTCATTTTGATGTTCTTTGATATTTAGTAAATATTCTTTATCATAATTACTTGATTTAAAGTAAGATATAAAGGGAATAAGTAATTTTTCAATAAAATCATAGAAATAACTATTTTCACTAGTATTTTTTAAAGTATTGTATATATCATTATTACTAGTTCTATTTAGAGTATAACCTCGTTTAACTAATTCATTTTTTAAATAATTCATTTTCTCATAATACTTCATACTAGAAGTAGTTATAATAAATAGATCTTTATTTTTTTCTTTTCTATGAAAATCTTGTTTAAGTTTTAAAGTATTTAGATAATTATCTAATTCTTTATCAGTAAAAGAAGTATTGTTATTATTTTTATCAATACCAAAGTTTTCAATATAATTAAATAATTCATTTTCATAGATATAGAAATCTGGTTTTAAGATATGATTATTTACTTTGTTATCATATATTTTTTCATATTCATAATTAATACCATTTAAATATAAGAAATTAGCTATATCGACTTCTTCTTTAGATTTAACATATTCTCCTTTGATTGTTTTTAAGTAATTTCTTCTTTTTTGAATGGTTTTCTTTAAGTAGTTGGTTAGATCTTTATTATTAGTAGTATATTTTCTTTTATATAAATAGTCATGATAATCTTTAAAAGTTTTAAAGTTTTGATAGTCGTTGTTAATACCTAATCTATTTTGAAAAGCATGATAGAATTTATCAAATTTTTCTTTATTGGAAAAGAGTTCTTTTTTGATATAGTTGTTTAACAAGAGAAATTTATGAGCATCACTTACAATATCTAGTTTTTCACTAGTAGAACTTCTTAATATTTTCATACCTAGTTTATGAAAAGTATAAACATCAACATCAGTATAGCCAAAATATTTATGGATTCTTTCTTTGATTTCATCACAAGCTTTATTAGTGAATGAGATAACAGCAATATCACTTTGTTTATAGTTACATTTATCAATTAAATACTTAACTTTAGCAGCCATAGTAGTAGTTTTACCGGCTCCGGCTCCAGCGATAACTAAGAGATTATCTTCTTCACAGATAATAGCTTTCTTTTGATCTAAATCTAATTTGATATCTTTAAACATGTTATTGAAATAATCATCATATTCTTTTAGTTTATGATTTAAATATTGATTATTATGTCTTTTGATTATTTTATTTTTATCTATTATTATTTCTCTTAAGAAATGATAATAGGGGTTAGTATGATGTAAGTATTGGTATAAGTATTTGTATTTATTTAAGAATGTTGTATACATTTTATCAGTTATATAGATATCTTTAGACATAAATCTTTTATATTTGTTGATATAATTAGTTAATTCCTCTTCAATATTAAACATATTTTACCACCTATTATAATGATAACATAAATTAAAGAAAAAATCTTGATAAATGTTATTTATTATGATATTATGTTAATAGTAAAGATATGGAGGTAACCATATATGAAAGATAAAAAAATGGTAATTGTTACTTTGGTTTTGGGAATTGTTTTAATAATAGGTTTATTAACAGCTTCTTCTTATGCTTTATTTTATAGTGAGAGTAATTTTACTAATAATGAGGCATATACAACAGGAATATTAGATATTGAATTAGTTGATGAAGAAGGGTATAATACTTCAATTTCCCTTACTAATTCTTTACCTATGAGTGATGATGAAGGGAAACAAACAACTCCATTTAAGTTAAAGTTAAGGAATAATGGTAATTTAAGTTATACTTTTGATTTGAAATTAGTTAATAATACGACAGAAAATAGTATTGATACTAATTATTTAAAGATAATGGTAGATAGTGATAATCCTGTTAGTTATAGTAGTTTAACAGATGGAACAATCAAGAGTGATATTACTTTAAATCCTAGTGAAGAAGTAGTTATAGATATTAGATTATGGTTGGATATTACTACTCCAAATACACAGATAGGTAAGAATTTTGTTGGTAAGCTTACAGTAGATGGAGTAGGTAGTGAGTATGTGGCACCTAGTACAGGAACTGCTACTATAGCAAATATCTTTACAAGTGCTGAAAAAACAACAGTAACAAATAATAGTGTAGAATATCAATATGCACCATCAGTGGGTATGATGGAAGATGTTGGAGGTAATATTCGTTATTATGGAGCTGATCCTAATAACTATGTAACATTTAATAATGAATTATGGCGAATAATTGGAGTCTTTCAAAATATTGATGATGGAACAGGTAAAAAGGAAACAAGAATAAAGATAGCAAGAAGTGAGAGTATAGGTAATTATGCTTGGAATAGTAACGGTGCAAATGAATGGTCTACAGCCACTTTAAATACTTATTTAAATGGAACTTATCTAAATAGCTTATCTACTGAATCTCAAGCAATGATAGGTAATGCTAAATGGAATTTAGGAGGTAGTTTTACATATAAAGGATTATATGCCAATGATTATTATACATTTGAAAGAGGAACAACGGTATATTCTGGAAGAAGTACTGAATGGACAGGAAAAATAGCTTTAATGTATCCATCAGATTATATGTATGCAGGCGATTTATCTAAATGTAGTAAAGATGGATATAACTGGGATACTGATCAAACTAACTGTCGTGATACCTCATGGCTTAGAAATACAAGCACTGTCCAATGGACACTTACTCCGCTCTCCAGTGACTCCGACTACGTCTTTGGCGTGCGCAGTTCTGGCTATGTCAGCTACAGCTACGTCGCGAATTCTTACGCTTCCCGCCCCATCCTTTATCTAAACTCTGATGTTACAATAACTGGTGGATCAGGAACTTATGGAAATCCATACACTTTAGGGCAATAATAAACTAAATAAAATAAGAGAAATATAGAAGGCGTAAGTCTTCTATTTCTCATCCTAGGGAAGTATGAAATACTTCTCTAGGTAAGCCTTGTGGAAAAAATAAACCAATGTGTTTTTAAAGCACATTGGTTTTTAGAATTAGAAATTATTTTGTGATGTCATATACATCTTTTCCATATAGTTTTTTTATGGCAATATCATCTAAATTATAATATTTTTTTATACATTCTCTTTTATATTTATTTAGTGGTATTGGTTTATCTATTAAACCTATAATATACATATTATCAACATTTAATATATAAGATAGTATATATAATTCTCTTATATGTAATGCTTTTATGCCGTTTTCAATATTTGAATAATGAGATAAACTATAACCTAGTATTTCAGCGATATCTTTTCTTTTAATTCCTAATTTTATTCTTCTTTTAATTAAATTATTATACATGTTATCACAATTTAATTTTATATAAATTTAATTAATAAGAAATAAACTTATTCTATTGGAATAAATTTATTTTATTTATATAGTTATGTGTTAATCTTAATATGGTGATATTATGTTAGAGGAATATAATAATTTAAAATTAAATAATAGTGATAAGATTATATTTATTAAAAGAGGATGTTTTTATTATACATATTTTAGTGATAGTTATATTATTAGTTATATATTTAATTATAAGGTTATTGATAGTAAAGTTAGTTTTCCTATTACTAATAAAGTTAAAATATGTAATAAACTAAATAAACTTAATATTGGTTATGTTATTGATAATGATATTATATATGGGGATAGTGAAGTATATAATGAATATTTAGTTAAAGGGTATAATAAAGCAAAGTATGATACTTTAATTGATGAAATTAATAATATATTAATTTCATTAGATATTGATAAATTGGTTAGTATTAAGAATATGTTATATGAGTATGATAAATAGGTATAAGTTTACTAAGAATATATATAGTGATTATTTAGTTATTATATATAGATTAGGTAATTATTATAGTTTTGGTTATGATAATGATATATTAAAATATATTAAGTTTAAGGGTAATACTAATATTATTAAAAGAAAAAGAATTAATTATTTGATATTAAATAATTTAGATATTATAGAGATTAATAGATATTATGATAATAGGTATGACTATTATTTAAAGATTATATGTATTATTAAAGTTATTAATTGTATAGGGTAGACTTACATATTACTCCGAACTCCAGTAACTCCAACAACGTCTTTAACGTGAACAATTCTGGCTATGTCAACAACAACAACGTCACGAATTCTAACGCTTCCCGCCCAGCCCTTTATATAATGAATATTATATGGTTAAGGCTATATAATTAGAGTTTTAAAGGACAAAGTCTATCCTAGAGTTATACTCTAAAACAAAGTTATAGAGGGAAGTTTATACGTAAACTTCCTATACCTATAATAGAAAGGAATGTTATGATTAAATTATATATAAAAGGGGGATTTTATCACTGTTATAATGATGATAGTATTATTATTAGTTATTTATGTAATTATAAAATAATTAATAATAGAGTAGGATTTCCTATTAATAGTATTAATAAGGTAGTAAATATACTTATAGATAATAAGATTGATTATATTATTTATAATAAAAATAATATTATTGATAAATATATAAATAAAGAAAATAGATATAATAATATATTGATTAAAGCTAAGAGTAATATTGATATTAATAATCGAATTAATAATATAGTATCTAGTTTATATAAATTAGATAGTAATAAATTAAATATTATATTAGAATATATAGAAAGAGTTATATATGAATGAAGATAGGTTTTTAATTAGTAAATATATGAAAGAATTTATTAATAATATAGATAAAGTTATTATTAATATTCCTAATAAAGATAGAGTTATTAAAGATAAATTATATATTACTAGTTATAATATATTATATTTAATATATAAAGCTAATTATTCTAATAATAAGATTATTAGATATAATATTTGTTTAGATATTTTAGCTAATATTAATATGTTAGATTTTTATTTAGAAAGATGTTATGTGAATAAGTATTTGAGTAAGAAACAAGTACTTAGTAGAATAGATAAGTTGAGTATTATTATTAAAATGGTATATGGATGGATGAATAAATGAAATTTGAATTTGATAAGTTATTAGATATTTATAATAAAGAAATTAGTAAGAATACTAAGAATAATAAAAAGATATATTATTATGATTTATATAAATTTGAAAATTTATATAAATTAATTAATATTAATAATTTTAATATAAAATATAATATATTTTATATTAAGGATCCTAAATATAGAATTATTATGAGTATGAATATTAGTAGTAAGATTATTAGTCATTATATTGCTAAATATATATTATTACCTAAAATTAATAAGTATTTAGATATTAGAAATGTAGCTTCTAGAAAGAAGATGGGATATAGTTATGCTGTTAAATTATTAAATAGATATATTGAATTAAATAAGAAATATAAAGATATATATGTTTTAAAATTAGATATTAGTAAGTATTTTTATAGTATTGATCATAAAGTATTAAAAGATTTATTAATTGATAAACTGAGTAGTGAAGAATATGATATTATTTGTAAATTTATTGATAGTACTAATTATAGTTATATTAATGATAGTATTATTAATATTAAGAATAAACTTATTAATATTGATAAGAAAAGAAGTAAAGAAATTAGTAATATTCCTTTATATGAATCTGGTAAAGGACTTAGTATAGGAAGTGTTATTAATCAAATATTATCGATATTTTATTTATATAAGTTCGATCATTATATTATTCATAATTTACATATTAAATATTATATTAGGTATGTTGATGATTTTATATTAATTCATCATGATAAAGAATATTTAAAATATGTATATAAAGTTATAGAAGATAAATTAGATAAGGAATATAAATTAAAGTTAAATAATAATAAATGTATGATTGTTAATATTAAGCATGGTTTTATATTTTTAGGTAGTAGATATAGGGTTATTAATAATAAGACTATTATTAAATATTCTAGTAATAAAAGAAATAAAATTAGAAGAAATATTAGAAAAAAGACTTATTTATATAATAAGGGGATTATTAGTTATAAGAGTTATTATTCTAGTATTAATAGTTATAATAAGTTTTAAAGGGAAAATGGTATATTAGAATTAAAAAAATTTAAAAAATATGTTTAAAGTTTTATTGTAGATGGTTTAGAAAAGAATATAATAAAGATAATTTTATTGATAATTATATAAAAATATTATATAATTTTTAGTATATTGTTAAGGAATAGGTATATATTATTAATAATTTTGTTTTATAATGTTAAAGGAGGTAGATTATGAAGAAGATTAATAATTTATTGATTATATTATCAGTTATTAGTGCTTATTTGTTTTTGTTTATAGAAGGTTATTATGGAATTGATAGAGTTCTTTTATGTATTGCTATTATACCTGTTTTATTGGTTTTTAAGATAATTAGAAAGTTGTTTAAAATTAGGATTAGTGATGGATTGGAATTTGTATATATTGTTTTTATTATATTAACTATGTTACTTGGTAGTATTATGGGATTTTTTTCTTTGATTAGTTGGTATGATTCTTTTACGCATTTTTTATCGGGGATGTTTACTTTTGTTATGGGTATTTTTATTCTTATTTGGTTTAGGGAATATGATAGTAAGAAAATTTTATATAGTTGTTTTTTTGCAATGTTATTTTCAATAAGTATTGCTCCTTTATGGGAATGTGTTGAATTTACAATTGATAATGTTATGGGAACAGATACGCAAAAGGTATTAACAACAGGTGTGCATGATACAATGAAAGATATGATATGTGCGATACTTGGATCAATACTAGTTATGATTAGTTATATATGGGCTTATATAGCTAAGGGGGATAATTTTTGGAAGAGAATGGTTAAGAGTGCTAAGTAGAAATACTTAGTTTTTTTTTGCTATGTGAAAGGCTATGATTGCTTGTGAAACTAGTAATAATATGGTTATTGAACACTTTCCTGAGTTCAGGAAACCGATAGTGGATGGAAATGGAAATGTGCAAGTTTCTATCTATACTCATTATAAAGTAGGAAATGCAGTGCGGGAAACGATAAAATAATTTGGTGGTACAATGCCTGAATAATTATCAACTTCTAAAAAATCTATTAAGGAGTTGGAAAAAGAAGTCTTAAAAAAATAACAAATGTTTTCTTGCATTTTAGATTTAAAGTGTTATAATTTTTAGATATAGGAGGAGAGAAATGTATGAAAAATAAGAATTATAAGAAGTTTTTGCAAATTAAAGAAGAAAGGAAGTTTGATACATTAAGAGAAATTAATGCTTTTTTAACTAATGGGATGGGAATTAGTGATGAAGATATTGGTATAGTTTCTGTTTGTAGTAGACCTGCTTTAATGATTGAAAGAAGTAAGTATGGTGAAGTTTTAAAAGGAGTACGTCAATATGTAGCTAATAATCATTTAGAAGATAAAGCTTTATGGCTCGATTATTATGGAATTGAACATTCTTTTGAAGAAGTGCCACTTATTTATATGCAGGTTAATAGTGCTAATAGTAATTATAGTTGGCAATATAGAATTGATTTACCTGAGAAAGTTAGAAATTATTATCTAGCTTTAGAGGCTTTTATGGGATGTAATCTTGGATATGTATTTATGGAACAAGGTAATGAATTTTTAGTTACGGCTAAAAGTAGAGATTATGATTTAATGCAAATTAGAAAAGATGAATTTATAGGATTATTTGGTAATGGTCCATTTAATAATATTTTACCTTTAGATAAAGATGGTAAAGTTATTGAGAAGAAATTACCTAATAAAGTTAGAATACTTAAGTAATTAATTAGATGGGGGTATTATGAGTAGTAATGTTTATTTTCTTAGTAAGAATAAAGATATGATGGTTGGTATTAATGGATATTTAGCTAGTATGGGTATTTTTGATACAGGTTGTTTTACTTTTAATGATATTAGTGTTATTAGTATGAATAAAGATATCTATATGGAAGTTGGAAAGAAGATTAATTCTTATGTAATTGATAATTATGATATTAATGATTTATCTATTATTATTGATAAAAAGAAGATGAAAATTAAGAAGAGGAATAATTAATCTTCTTTTTTTCATATATTTTATCAGGTGAAGAATATGTTAGTTATTAAAGGTTTTTTAATTGGTATGGCTAAGATTATACCTGGGGTATCAGGAGCGGTACTTGCTATTAGTTTAGGTATTTATGATAAGGGTATTAAGGCTATTACGAATTTTTTTAGTGATGTTAAAAATAATATTAGATTTTTAGTTCCTTTAGGAATAGGAGTAGGTATTTCTTTTATTGTAGGTAGTAAGATAGTTATGTTTTTACTTAATAATTATTATGTTTTTACGATGTTTTTATTTTTAGGTTTAATCATGGGAGGTATACCTAGTGTATATAAGAATATTTGTAGAAAGAGAAGTGGGTATATAATCTTTATCTTTGCTTTAATTAGTGTTTTATTATTAGATACTTTAAGTGATAATAATATTTATGTAATTAGTAATAGTTATATGGATTTATTGGTATTTATGATATCGGGGTTAATCGATGCTTTTGGGACAGTTATTCCAGGACTTAGTTCGACAGCTTTACTGATGTTATTTGGTAGTTATGATATTATTATGACGGCGATTAGTGAAGTTAATTTATTTATTCTTATATATTATGGGATAGGTATGATGGTTGGATTAATATTAGTTAGTTATCTTATGAATTATTTATTTAGTAAATATAAAAAGAAGACTTATTCTTTAGTATTAGGTTTAGTAATAGGTAGTATGATAATTCTTTTTGGTAGAGTTATAGGGAATATTAGTAATATATATGAATTAATGATATGTTTGTTACTTTTATGTTTAGGTGTTTATGTTGGTAAGAAACTTGATTAAACATCTAAGATAGCACCTAAGATAACACCTAAGATGATTGACAATGATATGAATAAATGGTATAATAATTTGAGAATGGAGTGGTTATAGATGAATGATTATATTCCACCTTTTGATATTACTAATATGATGTTAGATCGTGTTGCTTCAATTATGAAAAAAATAGGAATGATAGATAATTATCAAGGATTAAATAAGATGCCTGTTTTAAGAAAAAATAATAGAATTCGTTCTATTCATTCTTCACTTGCAATTGAAGCTAATTCTTTATCATTTAATCAGGTAAGAGATGTTATTAGTGGTAAGACAGTTATAGGTGATAAAAATGATATACAAGAAGTAAAAAATGCTTATAAAGCTTATGAAATGATGATGAAATTTAATCCATATTCAATTGATGATATTAAGAAAGCACATGGAATTATGACTTATTTATTAGTAGATGAAGATGGCAAATTTAGAACTGGTGCTGAAGGTGTTTTTGATGAGAATAATAATTGTATTTTCATGGCACCTAAACCTGAAATGGTTGATACATTGATGGATTCTCTATTTAATTGGATGAGAGAAAAGACAAATGAAATTAATCCTCTCATACTATCATCTGTTTTTCATTATGAATTTGTATTTATTCATCCTTTTGCAGATGGTAATGGTAGAATTGTTAGATTGTGGCAGAATATAATTTTAGCTAATTGGGAAAAAATATTTGAATATGTCCCAATTGAGTCACAGATAAAAAAATATCAAGATGATTACTATAAAACTATTCAGGAATGTCATTTACATGGAAATTCAACAACGTTTATTGAATTTATGTTAAAAATGATTGATGAAGTGTTAGATGAATTAATTGATAGTACTAATAATCATATTAATCATATTAGTCCTTATGTTAATAAGTTACTTAATGTTATGGAAAATGGTGTATCGATGACAACGCTTGAACTTATGAAAAAATTAAATTTAAAATCAAAAAAATCTTTTAGGGAAAATTATCTTAAACCAGCGATTGATAATGGATTAATTAAAATGACTAATCCAGATAAACCAACAAGTAAAAATCAGATGTATTATAAGGTTTAGAAAATAAAATATATTAAGTTAGCAGTAGGGAGGAATAATCATGATGTGTGCTTCTAAATTGGATTTTTTAATTAGTGTGTTTGATAGTAGAAATGTTAATCCACAAATATATGATGTATTAGTTAAAGATAAATTAAATAAATTATATGATTTACTTGATAAAATTAAACCATTATCTGATGATGAATATAAAGTATTATATTTTAGTACTAAAAAAGGTAGTATCCAAGAATATGGTAATTATGAAGAGTTAAAAGCATTTGGGGATGTTTCAAGTTATCAGGAATTTGTTGATAATTTTAATAGTGATTATCCGGATGAGATTTATTGGTATAAAATGATTTCAACTAGATATGAAAATTATCGCATGATATCTATTAATTCTAAAATGATTATATATGCTGATATGGATAATGAAAATGATTGTTTTGAAAATTATCAATTACAGGAATTATTGGATTTTCTTATAAATAAGGTAAATGATTGTATAAAGGAACTTGAAAAGGGAACTTATAATAATTATATAAAAGAAAATTATTCATATAAGAATAGATTTGGAGTAATAAAAAGAAGTAAATATTGGGAATTATATCCTGATATTAAGAAGAATTTATTAAATGAAATATCGCAAGAAGAAATTGATTATTTTATGGCAAAGGCAAGTGATAAAACAGAAGATAGAATAAAAGATATGACTTCAGGTAAATATTTTGAATATGTTAGCATGGTGTATAAGTATTTAGGGTATGAAATAGGTAATTTAACGGATAAAGAGTTATATTTAAAATATGCTGATGGTAGAGATGATGGGTTAAGAGAAATTGATGAGAATAGTAGTGCTTTGTTTGATAAATGGTATAATGATGATAAATTTGGTGGACATCCTTGGGAAATTATAAGAGGTCATTCTTTTGCAAGAGTTAATTTGCAAGTTGGTCATGATGAAAAGGGATATTATTTATCACTTGATGGTAGTAAAATTTTAAGAAAAATTGAAATAGCTAAAATATTCAATGTACTTAATGAAAAGAATATACCTGTACAAATATATGGTGTAGATGTGATAAAGAAAGCTTTTAAAGGGGAAGATTATATAGGAATTGTTCCTGATGATATAATGCCTATTGCATGTGGTGGATATTTTAAAAAATATAGTCCAGTTGAATTTATACATTGTGAAGATGATAAAATGTTAAAATATGTAGAATGGGAACCTTTAGAAGAAATAGAATTGAGGAGGTAGTATATGAAAAAGAAAAATGATCCATTTAAAACAGATAAACCTTTATATGATTATAGTATTGAATATGATTATTCTCATTTACCTAAAATATTAATAGATATTATAAAGGAACTTGAAAAATTTGATAAAGAGGGTGATTGGCTTAGTTATGATATGAAATTTCCTCAGTTAGATGTATGTGCTAAATCTTATTGGAGAAATAATAGGATTAGTGAATATGATTATAAGACATTATTAAAAAAATATGGAGGTATATATGATTAAAAAAGATAACTTTATGATGGAGTTATCTTTTTCTTCTGGGTAGAATTTTGAACTTAGGGAAAGCATTGATAATACATCTTTGGAATATTTTAGTATTTAAGATTTTTCTTACTTTTTTACTTATCTCTTCAGTATTATCTTTACGGATGGTTTTGATGGAATCTGCTGTTTTCTTTATTTTATATATTATATTGAATGATAATACTATATCTGTTATAAATATTAATAGTATTATTATACTTTTTATTAATAATGGTAATTTATTTGAGTTTAGATTTTTTACAAAAAAAATATTTTAATCTTGACAAATTTACGGAAAAAATGTAAAATATCAGTAGATTTGTCAAGGAGGAATGATTATGGAAAGAATGACATTAAAAGAGTTTAAAGAGAGTAGTAATATTGAAATTATAGAATCAATTATGAAAGTTAATAATGGATATGTTACATCTAAAGTATTGTCTAATCTTGGAATTCATAGGAATTATCTTAATATTATGATGAAGAAAGGTATTATTGAGAGAGTTGGAAATGGTATTTATATTGATTCAAGTAAAATAGAAGATAATTATTATGTATTTGGTCTTAGTATGCCTAATATTATATATTCTCATATGACTGCTTTGTATTTTTATGGACTTTCTATAAAAGCTCCTAATGATGTGTATGATATTACTGTTAGAAGAAATTATAATAGTATTCATTTAAAAAAGCATGATGTTTTTTATGTATCTGATGATATTTTTGAGCTTGGACTTACTGAGGTAGAGACACCAATGGGTAATAAAGTTAAAGCCTATGATGTTGAAAGATGTATATGTGATATTATTAGATCTAGGAATAGAATGGATTTGGAACATGTTAAGTATAGTGTAAGAGAATATGTTAAGAGAAAAGATAAAGACCTTGTTAAGCTATCTAATTATGCTTCTAAGATGGGTATTGTTGATGAAGTTATGAGTTATATGGAGGTATATTATGAATAGTATGCAATTAAAGGATAAACTAAAAAATATAGCTAAGAAAAAAAATATTGACTTTAATACAATTTTTAGACTTTATATGTATGATAGGTTTATAGAGAGATTGTCAATTAGTAAATATAAAGATTGTTTTATAATTAAAGGTGGTTTTTATTTAAGTACATTGTATGGAATAGAAAATAGATCAACTATGGATATAGATACTTCTTTTAGAAATGCCAATTTTGATGAGAAGACAATAGTTGATATGATAAAGGAAATATTGAGTATTAAAATAGATGATAATGCTCAATTAAGCTATTTAGCAATTTTCCCAATTAGAGACGAAGATAAATATGGTGGATTTAGAGTTGATATACAAGTGGTAATAGAAAATATTAAGGAAAAGTTTCATGTTGATATAGCTACAGGTGATCCAATAACACCAAAAGAAATAAAATATAAATATAAACCAATTTTAGGGGGCAATTATATTAATATCTTTGCATATAATATTGAAACAGTACTTGCTGAAAAAATAGAAACGATTTTAAGTAAAATGGAATTCAATGGGCGAATGAGAGATTTTTATGATGTCTATTTGATTTATACAAAAGATTGGAACAATATTAATGTTGATTTATTTAAAAATGCAATTGATAAAACTTTTTCTAAAAGAGATTATTTAGGAAATCCATTTACTGCATTAAATATAATTAGAAATAGTAAATTATTGAGAGTTAGATGGAAAAATTATCAAAATAAATATATTTATGCTAATAATATTGATTTTAATGATATAATTGATTAAATTACAAAAAATAGAAGTATGTATACTTCTATTTGCTTTTTCTTCTTGGTAGAATTTTTAATTTAGGAAAGGCATTGATAATTCTTCTTTGAAATATTTTGGTATTTAGTATTTTTCTTACTTTTTTACTTATTTCTTCAGTATTATCTTTACGGATGGTTTTGATGGAATCAGCTGTTTTTTTGATTTTATAGATGATATTAAAGGATATACCAACATCGGTTATAAAAATAAGAAAAATGATAATACTTATGATGATCATTGCTAAATTTGGCACAATATCAATAAGATGGAAGAAAAAGGGATTAGTGATATAGATGACAACTAAACTTAGGAAACCAAAACCAAGAGTATTACTGAGACATATTCTTCCATTTAAATTGAATTTATGATTACTATAGTCCCACCATCTAGTTTTAAATATTTTTTCCATGATATAACTTGTTAGATATTCTAGGATACTACAGAGAATTGAAGCTAGTAAAAAGACGGTTATAGGATTATCTTTATATTGGGTTAAATAGAGAGTCATGATAATAGCACCAACACCATAGATAGGACAATATGGTCCAATTAAGAAACCACGATTGATGAATTTTTTATCGATGAAAGCACAGAAGATACTTTCGATTAGCCATCCGAGAAAGGAATAAATAATAAATAATAAAAAATAGGTTAAAAATACTTCCATATACACACTTCTTTCATGTGCAATAGTATATCACAATATTTTATGTTATGTCAAAAAAATGTCAATAATGTTGTAATAGTAAATAATTTATGTTATCTTTTAAATAGAAAGAAGGTTAAAAAATGGAAGTTAGAGTTTTAAATAATATTTCTCGCGAAGATAGGGCTAGAGTAGTGGCTACCGCGGGTAATTTATCTAGATTTAATGGTAATGTTATGGAATGTTATGATGATCATAGTGATTATGAGAAAAATGTTAAATTAATTAGTAATATTATTAAGATGGGACATGAATCGATATGTGATCATGATTATTTTGTTATTGCTTTAAAAGATGTATCAGCGATTGTGGAACAGACGTTAATTGAAGAGCGAATTGCTTCTTTTACAATTAAGTCAAGAAGAAATGTTAATTTTAAAGATGCTGGTTATTATGTTTCGGATTTTCATGATGAAGATGGTAATTTACTTAAGAATAATGATGAGCTTAAGAATGAATATAGAAAACATATGGATTATTTATTTGATAGTTATGATAAATTAATTCAAAATGGTATTATTCTTGAAGATGCTAGATTTGTTAATCCTTATTCGTTTAATAGTAATATTATTATGGGATGTGATGCGCATGTTCTTAAGGATTTAGTAGTTAAATTAACGAAGACAAGATTAAGTAAGATAGGGGAATTAAAAGAATTAGGGAATAAATTAAGAGATATTCTTCATACTTATAGTAGTTATTATGATAAGAAGATAGATAGTGAAGAAGTTAATGATAGTGATATGATTAAAGATAAATTACTTAGTGTTATTCCTAATAATGGTTATTATAGGGTTACTTCTAGGGTTAAATTATTAGATCATACAGATAATGTTGATGATGTTATAATAAAGACATTAATTATGAAGAAATTAGGATGTAATAGTGACTATGCTAATTATGTTTATAATTGTTATATTAAGAAGGGAAATTTTAAATATGAAATAATGAGAGATTTGTATAATACTTCTTTTAATAATTTGGATAATAATATTTTGAAGAGTATTAATTTTAGATTTGAATTACCTTTTTCACTAGCGGTTCTTACACATTTTACGAGACATAGAACGCATGATCCGGTTATTCCTGAATTTACATCTCTAACAGACATTAGTCAATATAAGATACCTCCTAAGATAGAAGAAGATAAGAAGTTACTTGTGATGTTCAAAGATGTTTTTAAGAGAAATATAGAAGTTAGAGATTATTTTAAAAAGATGGGAGTAAGAGATGAGGATTTAGTTTATTTCTTACTATCAGGTAATTTGGTTAATGTTACTAGTAATATTGATGGAGCAACTTTAGTTCATATGTTAAGACTTCGTCTTTGTGAGAAAGCGCAATGGGAAATTAAAAATAATGCTAAAGAGATGAGGGATGAAGTTAGAAAAGTAAGTGATGTTTATAGTTCAATTTTAGGTCCTACTTGTGAAATAATAGGTAAGTGTTTTGAAGGAAGAGAAAGTTGTGGTAAAGTTAAAGCTTTAAGAAAGGATAGTTATCATGGATAAGAAAGTTGTTGTTATTAATGGCAGTGGTGGTGTCGGTAAAGATACTTTTGTTACGCTAGTGGGAAATTATGCTAGAGTTGTTAATGTTAGTTCAATTGATCCTTATAAAGAATTGTTATATAAAACAGGATGGAATGGTGAAAAGAGTGATGAGAGTAGAAGAGCTCTTTCGGAATTGAAACAGATAAGTATTATGTTTAATAATGGTCCTACGAATTACGTAGAAAATAAATATAACGAATTTTTATTAAGTGATAATGATATTATGTTTGTTCATATTAGAGAGCCAGAAGAAATTAAAAAAGTAGTGGATAGGATTAATGCTTTAACTTTACTTATTACTAGTAAAAGAGTAGAAAAGATTACTTCTAATAAATCAGATGCTAGTGTGTTAGAATATGATTATGATGATATTATTAGTAATGATGGTACAATTGAAGAATTAGAAGTTAAAGCTAAAAGTTATGTTAAAAAATTAGTAAGATGATTATTTCTTACTAATTTTTGGTTAAGGGGCTTTTAAATTTTACGTATAGGTGGTATACTAATTATGTATTTTATATAGAAATGAGGTATGTTTATGTGTGGAATTGTGGGATTTGTCGATAAGACAAAGAATAAAGATAAAACAATTAAAAAAATGGCTGATTTGATTAAACATCGTGGACCTGATAGTGATGGATATTATACAGATGAAGATGTAGCAATTGGCTTTAGAAGATTATCTATTATCGATTTAGGTAATGGTAGTCAGCCTATTTATAATGAAAAGAAAGATAAATTAGTTTTTTTTAATGGGGAAATATATAATTATAAATATTTAAGAGAAGATCTAGAAGCTAAAGGACATAAATTTAGTACTAATACAGATACGGAAGTATTGCTTCATGGTTATGAAGAATATCAAGAAGAGTTACTTCCTATGTTAAGAGGTATGTTTGCTTTTGTTATCTATGATATTAAGAATAAAGAGTTATTTGGAGCAAGAGATTTTTATGGAATTAAACCTTTTTACTATGCTTTAATGAAAGATAGTTTTATGTTTGGTAGTGAAATTAAAAGTTTTTTAGCACATCCTAGTTTTAAGAAAGAACTTAATCGTGATATGTTAGAACAGTATTTGACATTTCAATATAGTGTAGGTGAAGATACTTTCTTTAAGAATGTTTATAAATTACGTCCTGGTCATTATTTTAAATATAAGAATGATAAACTTACTATTGATAAATATTATGAAATAGAATTTAGTCCTAATAACGATAAGTCATTAGAAGATTGGACTAAAGATATTAGAGAATTACTTGATGATTCAATTAAAGCTCATAAGATAAGTGATGTTGAAGTTGGTTCCTTTTTATCAAGTGGTGTTGATTCTTCGTTAATCGCAGCATTAAGTGATGTTGATAAGACTTTTACGGTTGGATTTGAAGATAAGAGATATAGCGAGATTGATTATGCAAAGGATTTATCTAAAAATATTAAGGTTAAAAATATTAGTAAAGTAATTACGAAAGAAGAATATTTTAAGAAATTTCCGGAAATCCAATATTATATGGATGAACCACTGGCAGATCCTTCAGCGATTGCTCTATATTTTGTAGCTAATTTAGCATCTAAACATGTTAAAGTTTCATTGTCAGGTGAAGGATCTGATGAAATATTTGGAGGATATAATATTTATCATGAACCTTATTCTGTTTCTTGGTATTATAAGATTCCTTATTTTATTAGAAGATTTATTGGTATTTTAGTTTATCCTTTTAGACATCATCGGGGATTTAATTTCTTGTATAGAAGAAGTAGAAAATTAGAAGATAGATATGTTGGTAATGCTTTTATGTTCGAACCTCAGGAAGTTAAAAAAATGGTTAATTTTGAAGTAAGTGGTAAAACTTATAAAGATTTAACTAAACATTATTATGATAAAATTAAGGATTATGATGATGTTACCAAAATGCAATATATTGATTTTAATTTTTGGTTAATCGGGGATATTCTTTTGAAAGCTGATAAGATGAGTATGGCTAATTCTTTAGAAGTAAGAGTTCCATATTTAGATCGTATTTTGATTGATGAAGCAAGACATTTACCTACTAAGTATAAGATTAAAGATGGTCAAACAAAGTATGCTTTTAGAAAAGTGGCTAATGATGTATTAGAAGATAAAGTAGCTAAGAAAAAGAAATTAGGTTTTCCGGTTCCTATTAGAGAATGGATTAAAGAAGATAGTATTTATAAGAAAATTGAAGATGTATTTAAGAAAAGTAGTGAATTTTTTGATGTAGATTATATCTTAAAATTACTAAGTGATCATAAAGAAGGTAAGAAAGATAATAGTAGAAAGGTTTGGACAATTTATTCATTTTTGATTTGGTATCAAGAGTATTTTGTGGAAAGATAATATTTGAAAAAACAATATGGTGAATCATTGCGATTCGCTTTTTTTGTTTATTATTTTGCTTATTTGCATATAATTTAATGTGATAGGTATGAATGGTAAATTAAGACTTAAAGGGCGAAAAAAGAAGAAATTTAGTAGAGTTATTATTCTTATTTTAATATTGGCTTTGATATGTAGTTCTTTATTTTTAGTTTATTTTGATAAAAAAATATTACCAGTTTTAATGGCTTATGCTGAATCAGAGACAAGAAAGCTTACAACATTAGTTATTAATAAAGCTATTACAAGGCAAGTAGCTAGTGATAGTTTAAATACGGATGATTTGTTTACAATTGTGAAAAATGATAGTGATGAGATTCAATTAATTGATTTTAATTCCGTGACAGTAACGAAAATATTAACAACGGTAACTAATCTAGTTCAACTTAATTTGAAAGCGATTGAAGAAGGTAATATTGATTTATTAGAACTTCCTGATAATACATTAGAAGAGTATGATCAGGAATTATTAAAGGAAGGTATTATTTGTGAAATTCCTTTAGGTACTGTTACGGGTAATGCATTATTATCTAATATTGGCCCTAAAATACCTCTTAGGCTTAATTTAATTGGTGATGTAGTTACAGGAGTTGAAACTAATGTTAAAGAATATGGAATTAATAATGCTTTACTTGAAGTGGGAATTAATGTAACTTTAGAAAGTCGGATTAATTTACCTTTTCTATCTGATAAAATTACGGTTAGTACAACTGTTCCGATTGCTATGAAAGTTATTCAAGGTAAAATTCCTGAAATATATGCGAATGGTTTTAGAGTTAATTCAGGAATGGTTACGCCTAATGGTAACTAGTTTTGACATGTTTTGTCGAAACTAATGTAATTATATTAATTTTGTGGTAACTTATTATTAGGAGATGAAGAGTGATGCCAAATCATATTATAATTGAGGATTTATTTGATGAGATGTTAGAAGAAATTGAGTATATTAGAATTAATAGTTTTATTAAGATTAATCATCAAAAAGATGTTTAAAAAGACTTGACCTAAAGGTAACTTTAGGTTTTATAATGGAATAAATAAAGGAGGAAAAATGATATGAATAAAATTTTAGTTAGTTATTTTAGTGCCAGTGGTGTTACTAAAAGAGTTGCAACGAGGTTAGCAGAAGTATTAAAGGGAGATTTATTTGAGATTAAACCTGAAAAGCCTTATAGTAGTAGTGATTTAGATTGGAATGATCAAAATAGTAGATCAACTAAAGAAATGAATGATAAGACATGTAGACCTAAGATTATTGATAAAGTAAGTAATATTGCTGAATATGATATTGTTTTAATAGGATTTCCTGTTTGGTGGTATACGGCTCCTAGAATTATTAATACTTTTATTGAAGAAAATAATTTAGAGGGAAAGAAAGTATATGTTTTTGTTACGAGTGGTGGAAGTTCAGTCGATGGTAGTTTAACAGATTTGAAGAAGGCTTATTCAATGATTAATTTTATTAGTGGTAAAAGGTTAACTGGTTATGAAGATAATGATGAATATATTGATTGGGTAAAATAATTTGGCAGGATAAACGCATGAGAAATTATGCGTTTATCCTGACGCTATGCGATTAATACTTGAAGAAAATATTAAAATAATATATAATTATATTAGTTAGTGGAAAGAAGGTAGTAAATGAAGAAGAATATTATTATATTAAGTATTATTGTTGTTATAGCGTTAGTTATTGCCATACTATTCTTTTTACTTAATAATAAAGGTATGAGTGATGGTGAGAGATTTAAACAAGAATATGAAGAATTAAATGATAGTCATCTTGAAGTGAATATTGATAGTGATAATATGATTAAATATATTAGCTTAGAAGAGGCTATTGATATTATTAAGAATGATACAGGAGTTATTTATTTTGGATATCCTAGTTGTCCTTGGTGTCGTAATGCTGTACCGGTATTATTAGATGCTGCTTCTAGTACTTCACTAGATACTATTTATTATGTTAATGCTTATAATATTAGAGATGTTAAAGAGATAGATGATGATGGTAATATTGTTACTACTAATGAAGGAGATCGTTTATATGATGATTTACTAGGGGTATTAGATGATATTCTTGATCCTTATACTATAACTTTAGATAATGGTGAAGTTATTGATTTAGGGGAAAAGAGACTATATGTTCCAATGGTATTATTTGTTAAGGATGGGGAAGTGGTCTCATATCATTTATCGACAGTAGATAGTCAAGAAGATCCTAGTATTAGTCTTAATGATAGTCAAAGAGATGAACTTTATAATATATATTTAGATGGTATTAATAATGTTGTAGGAGGTGTATGTAATGTCCAAGAATCAGGTAGTTGTTAAAGAAGATAAAAAAATAGGTAGCTTTAGTTTTTTGTTAGCTTTTATTTTAAGTGTAGCAATTGGTTGTATGTTATTATTTGCTACGGATAGTTTTCTTTTAACAATAAATTATTTATTAGTTAGTATTTTTGCTATTATTGGGGTAATTGAAGTAATTAGTTTTTTGGTTAGTAAGAGTTATAAATATGATAATTATTTTAATTTAATTATAGGTGTTATTGCAATTTGGTTAGCTTTATTTATCTATGTTTATTATACGATTTTGCTAGTCTTTTTACCAATTATGTTTTCGTTATATGCTTTTGTAATGGGAACAGTTACTTTAGTTAAATTCTTTAAAGATAAGGAATATAAGAATAATTGGTTTTATCTTATTATTTCTTTAGTTTCTTATTTGATTGGTGTTTTATTGTTATTTAAACCTATATTTAGTATTGACATATATTTAAAAGTAATTGGGGTATATGTTATTGTTAGTTCGATTCTTTATTTAATGACATTTATGGAAATAAAAAGAAAATAGTGATGAGTGATTTACTTGTCACTTTTTGTTTATTTTTTGTTAAGTTTATGTTGGATATTGACTGTTGATAATTGATATGTTATTCTATTAATAGAAAGGAGATATGGAAATGAAAAAAATTTTAAGTTTTGTTTTAGTTGGAGTAATTGGTGTAGTAGCATTACCTGGTATGGTTAGTGCTGCTGAAGTAACTGTATGTGCTGATGGATGTGATTATACTTCATTAAGTGATGCTGTTACCAATGTTGAAGAAGGAAGTACGATTAAGTTAAATGAAGCTATTACATTAACTAGTAAAGTTGTAGTTAATAAAAATCTTACAATTGACTTAAATGGTAATAATATTACGATGAATGGTGATCAGTATGTTTTTGAATTTAATAAGACTGGTGGTGAATTTACTTTAACTGATACTAGTGCTACTGCTGGTAGTATCACTAATAGCACTAATAGAGGTATCTTAGTTACTAATGGTGAATTAACTTTCGATGAAATTACTTTAGAGGCTGTCGATCGTGTTATTCAAGTTAGTCCAGTAGATGGTGATAAGGGTTCTAAAGCTAGTGTTATTATGGATGGTGGTACTATTAAAGCTACTGGTACTGCTGAAAATGTTAGAGCCGTTAAGTTATGGGGTAACAATGTTGCTAACAATGCTTCATTTACTTTAAATGGTGGTGTGATTAGTGCTCCTGTTACTTCTAAAGATTCTACTGGTGTTGATATTGGTAATCCAGGTAATGGAACTGGTGCTAATTTAACTATCAATGGTGGTCAAATTAAAGCGTATAATGGAGTTAGAATTAATGGTAATGGACAAAGTGGTATGGCTGTCTTAACGATGAATGGAGGTACTATTTTAGCTGCTTCATCTGGTATTTTACAAAATACAAAAGATGGAACAGAAAATACGGAAATTTATATTTATGATGGTACTGTTAAAGCCAATAAAGATGGCAACCAACTTGTCAATGGTCATGCTGTAGCTATTCAACATAGTCAAGAAGGTATCTTAGTTATTGGTACTAAAAATACGACTCCTAATATAACAGGAGAGACCGCAATTGCTATTAAAGAAGGAAATATTACTATTGATGGTGGTATGATCGTAGCAACTGGTGAATATAAGGATCCTGCTAATTTTAGAAATGATGGAACAGATGATACTGGTGCTGCAATTAGTATTACTACTAGCGATGAATATAATGGTGGTGTTTCAATAGCTATTAATGGTGGCTTAATGCAAAGTGAAAGAGGTAATGCTTTCTATGAAGGTATTGCAGTAAATGGAGATGTACCTGCTGCTAGTAAGTCATATGTTAATTCAATAGCTATAACTGGAGGTAGTTTTGTAAGTCCTAATAATATGAATAGTGTTGCTATTAATGAATATACTGATAAAGAAGTAATTACAGGTGGTACATTTAGTAGTGATGTATCTGAATATATTAGTGCTAATCTTTCATTAGTTCAAGATGAAAATGGTAACTATGTAATTGGTGAAACAACAACATCAACTCCAAATGATGAAACTAATCCAGAAACATATGATGGCATTATTATTAGTATTGTTGCTTTAATTTTAGGATTAGCAGCAGCTAGTGTTTGCTTCAAAAAACTTTATATTAAAACAATGAGTATGTAGTTTATTAATCGATTTTAGTAAAGTTAGAGCTTCGGCTTTAACTTTTTTTGTATTTTTTTTTAAATTGTGATATAATTAAGCGGTACGTTTAAAAAGAGGTGAGTAATCATGGATAAAAAAATAAGAAATGTAGCTATTATTGCCCATGTCGATCATGGGAAGACGACCTTAGTAGATCAATTACTGAAGAAATCTGGTACGTTTAGAGAAAATGAACAAGTTGAAGAAAGAGCAATGGATTCTAATGCCATTGAAAGAGAACGTGGTATTACAATTTTGGCAAAGACAACAGCAATTAATTATGGGGATTATCGGATTAATATTCTCGATACGCCAGGTCATGCTGATTTTGGTGGTGAAGTTGAAAGAATTATGAATATGGTCGATGGTGTTTTATTATTAGTCGATGCTTATGAAGGGACAATGCCACAGACAAGATTTGTTCTTAAGAAGGCTTTAGAAGCTAATGTGAAACCAATCGTCGTTATTAATAAAGTTGATAAACCTACGGCTAGAGTAGATAAGGTATTAGATGAAGTTATTGATTTATTTATTGAACTTGGTGCTACTGATGAACAACTTGATTTTAAAGTTGCTTATGTATCAGCATTAAATGGTACTTGTAGTTTGGATCCTGATGTAAGTACGCAACAAGAAAGTTATGATGATTTGTTTAAGTTAATTATTGATGAGATACCCGCGCCTGATGTTGATGAGGATGGTGATTTGCAAATTCAACCAGCTTTACTTGATTATAATGAGTTTGTTGGTAGAATTGGTATTGGTCTTATTAAAGCAGGAGAAGTTAAAGTTAATGAAATGGTTTCTTGTGTTAGATTAGATGGTAGTATTAAGCATTTTAGAATTCAGAAGTTATTTGGTTTTCTTGGTTTAAAGAGAATTGAGATCGAAAGTGCTAAAGCGGGTGACATTGTTGCTATCGCAGGTCTTATGGATATTTCAGTTGGGGAAACGGTTTGTAATGTTGGTAAGGAGAAGGCATTACCTATTTTAAGAATCGATGAACCGACTTTAAAAATGACGTTTATGACTAATAATAGTCCTTTCGCGGGTAAAGAAGGTAAATTTATTACAGCTTCTAAGATTGGCGATCGTCTATTTAGAGAGACACAAAGGGATGTTAGTTTGAAAGTTGAACAATCAGGTAATGAGAGTTGGATGGTTTCAGGTCGTGGAGAATTACACTTAGGTATTTTGATTGAAAATATGCGAAGAGAAGGATATGAGCTTCAAGTATCTAAACCTGAAGTTATTATTAAAGAGATCGATGGTGTTCAATGTGAACCTTATGAGGATGTGCAAATTGAAGTACCGGAAGAGAATGTTGGTAATGTTATCGAAGCTTTAGGATTACGTGGAGCAAGAATGGAAAATATGACTAATGTTAATAATTTGGTTAGACTTAATTATGTTATTCCATCACGTGGTTTAATTGGTTTTAGTACTGACTTTATGACGATGACAAAGGGGTATGGTATTATTAATCATACTTTCAAAGAATATATGCCAATTGAAAATGTGACTGTAGGGGAACGTAAGCTAGGAGTTCTTGTTTCAATGGAAAATGGCAAGGCAACAGCTTATGCGATTGGTAATTTGGAAGATCGTGGAACGATGTTTATTGAACCTGGTTGTGAAGTATACGAAGGAATGATCGTCGGTGAATGTAATAGGG
>CALVRZ010000002.1 GCA_944358875.1 uncultured Bacilli bacterium | reverse complement strand
TTGTAATAATTTTTGCTTCCTTTTTCTTGTCTAGATAACTTTCTTTGTAATTCTTTTAATCTTTTTTCATATTTGATTATGTATTTCTCATTATCATATTTTTCACCATCACTGGTTGTTATTAAATCTTTAACCCCTAAATCTATTCCTACGATACTAGTTGCTTCTACTTTATCATTAGGTATAATATCTTCTTCTACAATAACACTAACATAGTACTTACCTGTTGTTTCTTTAGTTATTGTTGCATTTATTATTCTACCCTTTATTTCTTTTTTATTACGATAGCCTCTTATATCCACTAACCCTAATTTAGGTAATTTTATCTTTCTATTAATTAAATCTATTTCGATATTACTATATGTTTTATCTTTGTAAATTCTTGTTATACAATTAGTTCGGTAACTTTGTTTAGCATACTTACTTTTAAAGACAGGATAATTACTTCTTTTAGCTAAGTAGTTATTATTAGCATCTTCTAAGTTAAAAATAGCACATCTTAATGCACAACTATCTACTTCTTTTAAGAAAGGTTTTTCTTCTATCAAGTATTTTAAATCATTACAATTAGTGAATGCTTTTTTTATTCCCTCTTTTTGTTGTTTAGCAAGGTAATTGTTATAAACTAATCTTACACTTCCAAAAGTCTTATGAATTAAGATTCTTTGTTTTTCATTAGGATATAATCTGAATTTATAAGCTTTATAAATTTTCATTGAATATCACCTCGCTTGCAATTAAAAAATAACATATAAACATATGTTTGTCAATATATTTTAGTTAAAAAAAATTATTTTGTTAAGTTCTTATGGTATAAAAAACTCCAACAAGTTGGAGTTGATTTCATATTGGCAGGGGTGGAGAGAATCGAACTCCCATCAGCGGTTTTGGAGACCGTTATGCTACCATTATACCACACCCCTATAACTGGTTACATATATAATTTACCATATATTTATGTTTTTTTCAACCTTATTTTAGCAATTTTTTTACTTATTTTTGCATTTGCATAGTAAATGTAAGCTTTCAAAATGACATGTTTGTAATTTAACAATTAATATCATTGCATATTTTTACCTAAATTTTAAAAATTATAAGAAAAGCAACTGATACATTGAACATCAATTGCTTTTCTAATGTATTTGTTCACAAACACCTGGATCAGGATTATAAAAACAATGATTTTTATATTTACCAGCTAATTGTTGATCCCACCAAGTGCTAGCACATGACGATCCTTTTGATGGAGCATAAAACCATAAAGCATTTGTTGCTGGATAATAATACTCACCCCGAATAACTCGTTCTGCTAATTGTTTTTCTTTCTCTGTTGGATTTCCATAAAATAAAGAACTATTAATGCCAGTAAAACCTCCAGGAGACTGAAAAACCATTTGACTTAACGTCGTAATATCTTTAAAAGTTAAACAATCAGCTAAAACACGATTAACTCCAACATTACCAACCATCAACATCCCTAAATCACCTTCACCAACAGCTTCAGCTCGCATTAACCTTGCTAGTAATTCCATTTCTTTTTCCGTATATTTAATTACCATATTTTCACCTAAAATATTATATGCTAAACATCAAAATAAATATACACCAAAATTAACATCTTCCGAATCTAGATAATACTTTTTGTTTAGCATATCTAGGTTCAATAACAACGCCTAAAGCATCACACTCCTGTAATTTAATACCAAAACCATCCTGAATCGCATCTAAATTATTATATAACTGATTAGCGTAACAATCTCTAATAACACCCCTATCATCAATATCCCTAAAAGGTTCTGCTTGTTTTAAACATTCTAACAATTCATCATTAACTTTCCCTGGCATTTCAAATAAATTATCATTATATGCCCTAATTAATGACTTAACCATAGCAATATTTTGTGTTCTCAAAGAAATTAAATCACATCTTAAATCTCTATATGCACTTTTAATAATTTCTCTAGAAATATTTTTACCCTGATATTTAGGATCAATAACCATCCCTGATAAATAAAGCATCGTTATAACATCATCTTCCATCATTAAATCATAATTCTCAAAAACACCAAACCCCGCAAGTCTATGATCATTGCTAATTAACAATTTCAAAATAGCTTCTTCATCTCCAAATAAATGATCATAAACATCCTGATAAGTAACAGGAAAGTTAGCATTATTACATACAACATAAGCTTCATCAACAATCCCCTTTTTATCTAAACTTTTATCATAATCTATTATCTTCATAATTTAATCATTCCTTTCATTATAATATTCAATAATTTTTATATATAAATATTCTGTTTCTTTTAAAGAAGAAAAATTAATATATTCATTTTTTTGATGTGAAGTATCAGGACCAGGTCCTAATATAATAAAATTCTTATCAATATATGATCCTTCCGTCAAATAACATTTTGTCTCTTTTTTAGAAGAAATCTCCTCTAAAAAACTTATATCATTTTCATTAATATTAGGAGCAATATTCTGTTTAATTATTAATTTAGCATTATACTTCTTTAATATCTTTTTAATTTCTTCTATTATACTTAATAAATGCTCTTTCTTAGCAATTCTAAAATCCATACTAATTTCACACTTACCTGCGACAGAATTAACTGTTTCTCCACCCTTTATCATTCCTATATTCATTGTCGTATAAGGAACTTCAAAATCATCTACTTTATCTTTCTTAATAACCTTTTCGTAATAATCATTAACTTCATGAATAAATTTAATACACTCATAAATAGCACTTATCCCCTTATCAGGAGTTGAAGAATGACATTTAACACCATAAAATTCAACTCTTAACTCTAAAACACCTTTCGTACCATAAATAGGAATATTATTAGTAGGTTCTCCAATAATTACATTCATAGGAATTATCTTATCTCTAATTGTCTTTATTCCTTCAAAACTAATCTCTTCATCATTAGTAAAATATAGTGCTATTTTATTCTTATCCAAATCTATTTTACCAATTGTAGATAACATTGCCGCAATACCACCTTTCATATCACAAGCACCAAGTCCTATTAACTTATCATTATTTTCCTGAAGAACAAATGGATCACCATCCCATGATTCATAATCAACTGTATCCGTATGACCAATAAAACCAATATTAGGAATTTCATCATTATACGCTATTAAACACTTTTTATCTCTCTCTGTCTTAAAATTATAATTCTTTAAATATCCTTCAATAAAATCCATAATTTCCTTATTTTGCTTATCTCTAATTGTATTATAACTAACCAATTTTCTTAATATTTCTTTTAAATCCATAGTATTTTCCTTTCTTATCTTATTCACATTTCATTGCTTATACCCTTTTGAAAATACTATTTCATATACGCAAAAAAGAATACAAGTTATCATAACCTGTATTCTTATTTATTATTATAATCTTCATACAGGTATAAGCAATGCTAAAAACCACTTATACCTATAATCGCTTTTACCATCGATATGTATAAGTGTTACCTATATGACGCCAAGTATTAATCATTACCATTCTCTTCATATAAATAACATCCTTTCTATTTTATTATATGCATCAGTCTTTCACTGATAAACTAATATTAGCATACTTTTTTTAATAAGTCAAATATTTTTTTCAAACTTAATTTCCAAAATATATAAGTAATGTCATTATATAAATTGCCATTCTTTTCAAACAATTTCTGATTAGTATTCTTATTCGTTAAAGGACCTTTACTTTTTTTAATGCATCATTCATCCAATCTTCAATATAAGTATCTCTACCACTATAAAGTGCTACCCTTTTATCTCTACTATGAATATATTTACAATAATTAATCATTTCTATCTTATCCTCTAATGTTTCCTTGCCATCCCCATAAAACAAACTATATCAAAATAATTATAATATAAATTAAATATATTGTTAAAAGTATATTTTAAAGAATCACCATAGGCTAAATGCAAATACGATGTGCGACAATTCTTACATCTATGTTGACAATTAGATATATAAATTACCAAACTCCTTTTACCAGGTATTTCTAATTCTGATATAGAAGCACTAGTGTATAACAACATCTCTATCACTACCTTCACTTATATAAATTAAATATTAAAAATATCTACATCAACTATTAGTATTATATTTATAATCTATTTTAGATAAAGAATGTCTTAATATAACTTTATGTATATCATTTTTATTTAAAGCAATCAAATAGTTCCATCATCTTATTCATAAATTCCCTTTCATCAAAAAACATATCGTATGGAATTTGTATATTGTATTTCTTATGAAATTCATTAATAAATTCATCTGTTGGCATATCTTTACTATATCCATTTTTTATATAATCATCATATATAACTTTTTTAATTTCTTCTCGCAATTCTATTGCTTTATCTTTATGAGCATACACTATCCCATACATAACGCCATAACTTACATATATTTCATAATTATTTATATCTTCACAAGAATATAAGTTAACTTCTATTTTATCATCTAAAACCTCACAAATTTCTAAATATTTATCCTTCCATTCTCTTTTTTCAAAAGTATTAGTTTTATCAATCCATTTCATTTAAACAGCACCCTCCAAATAACAATATAATTTTTATCAATAAAATTTACTTTTAATTTTAACTATATTTAAATCAATAAATTTGGTTTTCATATTTATACTTTATCTTTTGAAAATATCTTCTTACCTGAAGATTATTTTTATCCAAGTTAAAAATTCTATAATCATAATTATAACTATCTCTTCCATGCATGCGTAATGCATAATAATCAGATTTACCAGTTTTATCAATATTTTCAACAATTTGTTTTAATTCTTCACTAGTAATATCATCAATCATTCCATAACCAGCACCATCAATTACATATGGATAATGCATACCATTACCTCTTCTAAAATCACTTTCACCTAAATAAGTAATTATAAATGTAGTCGTAGAACCAGAATCATATTCCATTCGCATAGTATCATTTTCTTTTAAACCAATACTACCTAATTTGGTAATAACAGCATTTACAAGTTCTACATCCCTATGATCATCTTCAATACAAATCCAGCAATCATAGAACTTATTTTTATATTCTATATCATATAAATGATATGCTAAAGAATGAAATGATGCAAGAATAGTATATGCTAAATCTGCAACTGTTCTTCTATCAGTAATTTCAATCTTCCTCCAAATTTTATCTTCCAAACCCTCAATTTCTACTTTAAATGTTAATACCTTAGTCATACGTCACTCCCATCTTTTTTCACATATATACTAACATAAATTTAATTTTTTTACAATTAATCTCTTTACAATTTATAAAAAAAGATTAGTAATAATATCTACTAATCTAACCTACTATTAATTTTTGACCAATATTAGTAATGTTGAACTTAAATTATCTACCATTGTGTTAAACATCTTTGCAAATAATAATTCATGCCAGTATCAGATAACAATCTCCTTTGATAATATTTTATCAATAAGACAATACCACCTGGGTATAGTCAAAATGTAACAATTTTATTTATTTAAAACTATTATTCATTTTTTATCTTCTATATCCGTATTGATTATTGTACTCAACTATTAAATCATTTTCTCTCTTAGATAAATCATATAATAAAAGACATCTAGAAAAATCACTACAATTCTTATATTTGTGTTTTTTTATAAATTCATTTAGTGATTTATGTTCAGAAGTCATCATACAATGAATACCTGTACCAAATGATATATCATCAAATGTTATTATTCTATTATAAACATATATCATTCTTTTTTCATCAACTTTTAAAGTACTACTCATCGCAATATCAATAACTTTAAACTTCTTTTTAGTAAATACATCTTCATAAATTATATAACCATTATTTCTATCAGTAGCAATAACCTTAAATAAACCAACATATGATTTTTTCATACTGTTTAGCATTTTTATTTTTTCTTCATTTCTAAATTTATTTTTTTGAAGATATATTTCTGTTATTGATATAAGTTTAGAATGATTCTTATACATAAATAAATCGTTAAGTATATTTCTATCGTCAATATCATTAAAGTCCAAATCCAAATTTAATTCTGGAATTTCTTTATCAATGTCATTATAAATAGTATCATAATGTTCACTTATATTATATTTACCATCCATAATATAATTTTCCATACTATTAATAATTTCACTATGTAATTTTCTTAACTTATAATATTTCTTTATATGTTCTTTTCTATTCAATTGAACTTTATTTAAATTAATTAACATAGTAGATATCTCACTTGGAGATTTATTTTCAAACAATTTTTCTAATAATAAATCCATTTACTTCTCCTACTTTCTCATATCGAACTTTTTATTTAATTCATCATTTATTATCTTTATATTAAAAGCATCATAGTCATAATTATAACTGTTATTTTTAACTTATAATTATATACTATAAATTATATTTCCTTATTTCAAATAATTATTATCATTTAAATATTTATAACATATATCTACTGAATCTTTTATATTATGATTATCAATATTAACTTTAGGTATATTAGCAAACAAATCATAACTAGCTGTTTGATCCCATTTTATTTCTTGCATATAGTATTTCTTATGCTTTTCTTTATATTCTAAAGCATCATTTCCATCGAAAATCAACCTATCATAAATAGCTTCTGGTGTGTCTATTATTTCAACAGATTTAGTATCAGTATGTAATAAATTTTCAACAACAGATGTAGAAAATATAGGTGATACAACCATTATAAACTCTTCTTTTTCTCTGTTAATAATATCCAACATTATCTCTTCTTTTTTATCAAATCTATCATAACAATTTGGATATTCCTCTTGAAAATTATCTATACTTCCATATATTTTAATTATTTCATCATCTATGTCATAAAATTTACAATTCAATCTTTTTGATAATTCTCTACCTATTGTAGTTTTACCAACATTAGAAACTCCCCATATTAATAATTTCAACATCAAGCACCAACTTCATATCCATTTTTAATTTCCAAAACTAAACCTTTTAATTTCTTATTATTAGATTTAATATTGAATTTTCTATAATCATATTTTTCGCGTTTTTCATAACCAGGTGTAACATAATGCTCAGAATAACCTTTTTTATCAATATCATCTACTATTTCTTTTAGTTCAAAATCACTAATATCATCTAACATACCACGCCCAGCACCATCTATTACATTAGGATACAAATATCCTTCATATTGCGTAGCACCTCTTGATTCTAAATAAGTAATTTTAAAAGTCGTAGTAGAACCATAATCATATTCCATTTCCATAGTATCATTTTCTTTTAACTCTAAATCCTTTAATTTTACAATAGTAGCATTTGTTAAATCATTATAATCAAGACTTTCTTCGGCACATACCCAGCAATCAAATATATAGTTTTTATACTTTATATTATATAAATGATATGCGAGTGAATCAAACGTAGCAAGAATAGTATATGCTAAATCAGCGACTGTTCTTCTATCAGTTATTTCTATTTTTCTCCATATCTTATCTTCTAAACCTTCAATTTCAACTTTAAATGTTAATACTTTTGTCATACTTCACTCCCATCTTTTTCACATATATACTAACATAAATTTAATTTTTTTACAATTAATTTCTTTACAATTTTTCAAAATTTTTTAGTAGGACATTTTAACTTAAAAACGCATTAATAAAAAACGGACATTTTAAAAAACAAATCACATTTTTTACAATTAATTTCTTTACAATTTATAAAAAAAGATTAGTAATAAAACCTACTAATCTAACCTACTATTAATTTTTGACCAATATTAAGTAACGTTGAACTTAAATTATTTAATTCTTTCAAATTATCTACCGTTGTATTAAACTTTTTAGCTATTGAATAAAGACTATCACCACTTTGAACTGTATAAGTCGTTTCTCCAGTAGAAGAAGGTATCAATAATTGTTGACCTACACTAAGATTATCAGAAGATAGACCATTCAATCTCTTAATAGCATTAACTGTTGTATTATATCTCTGAGCTATCTTATATAAAGAATCACCACTTTTGACTGTATAAGTAATATTATTACCACTAGTAGTACTATTAGAAGTATTAGTAGGAATTTTTAACGTTTGACCGATCATTAAGGCATCACTACTAAGATTATTTAAAGATTTAATATCATTTACTGTTGTATTATATTTCTGGGCTATTTTATATAAAGAATCACCATTTTGAACAACATATGTTGAAGAACTATTATTATTAACTGTTGGTACTAGTAATTGTTGACCAATCATAAGTACATTACTTGTCAAATTATTAAGATTCTTAAGATTATCTACTGTCGTATTATACTTCTTAGCTATAGAATACAAACTATCTCCCGATTTAACAACATAAATATTCTCTTCTGTTTCATCAACCGCACTAGGTATACGTAAAACTTGCCCCACCATAATAATATTACTTGTTAAATTATTAGCATTCTTAAGTTCATCAACTGATATTCCATACTTTAGGGCAATTGAATATAAACTATCTCCCGCTTTTACAGTATAAGCACTACTTTGAACACCCTCGGGACTTGTATATGGAATTCCCTTATAATTAGCAACAGCTCTAACAACAGCTTCCGCTAATCTTTTATAATTATCTTGTAAATATTGAACATTTTCTGCCGTATCATCAATAAAACCATATTCCACAATAACAGGTTCCGTTACCCCTGTATCACGATGAATAAAATAATAATCCTTACTAGTATTCGATGGTAATCTTCTTTGATAATATTTTCTCATTGTTTGACCTTCAGCACCAAGATTTTCTAAAATACTCTTAGCTAAAGTATCTGTATTTCTAAGTGCATAAATTACTTCTGCACCGGTGCCACCTCCGGAATTAATGTGATTAGATATTACCACTACATTAGGATTATTTCCATAAGCAGCTAGTATCCTTTCCGTTCTTTCCGCAGGTGACAAAGTTTCATCATCATCCCTCGTTATCGTAACAGGAACTCCTAATTCCTTAAAACGATCATACATATATTGTGAAATCAATAAATTAAGATCTTTCTCTTGTAAACCATTTCCAACTGCCCCAGGATCAGTACCTCCATGACCAGGATCTATAACTACACCAGTAAGAGCTCTGTAACTATTATCCACATTTATCACTCCTCATAACATTATATGTGATGTTTAAAGAAATGCTATTAATTAATATTTCTAATATTAAAATTTAAATAAATATTAAATGTTTAGTTTTAGGTTTACATTTCTACTTTTTTATGATAAAATTTAAACTGTAAGGAGTGAAGATGATATGAATGGAATAGGAAAAAATTTAAAAAGAATTAGATTATTAAAAAATCTATCACTTAAAGATGCAGGTAAACTCCTTAATATGACTGCAACGGCCATTTCCAAATATGAAAAAGGAGAAATAATACCAGATTCAAAAAAACTAATTGATTTTGCTAATGCATATAATGTTAAATCTGTTGATTTATTAAAAGTCTATAATGCACCTAAAATGAAATTTACTTCATTTAGGAAGAAAAAAAGATTAACTGGTCAAAATTTAAAACTACTAGAAGAAATAATACAAGATGAAGTAGCTAAATATTTAGAAATTATACAAATGAACAATATAGATAACAATAATATTAAACTAAAAAAATATTCATGTAATAGTTTTGATGATGCTGAAAAATCCGCTAATGAATTTAGAAATTATATAAAAATATCAAGTAAACAACCTATATCAGATTTAATTAATACCCTTGAAAACCTAGGTATTATTATAATTCAAATTAAAAATCCAGATAATCGTTTTAATGACTTTGATGGTCTAAGTGAAATAGTAAATAATATTCCTATTATTGTCTTACTAGATGGTATAAAAGATGGTGCTAGACAAAGATTTACTATTGCTCACGAATTAGGACATTTACTACTAAATATTAATAATGAAGAATTAGATCAAGAAAAAATATGTAATAGATTTGCAAGTGCACTATTAATGCCAAAAGAAGCAATAATAAATGAATTTGGAATATCAAGGAAAAATATAAATTTCTTTGAATTAACTGCTTTTAAAAATGAATTTAAAGTTAGTTATGCAGCAATTGTATATAGATTGAAAGATTTAAATATTATATCAGAATACTTATATAAAAAATTAAGCATATTTTTAAGTCAGCGAATAGGAAAAAATGATCCCAAACCTATTCAACCTGAAAAATCATATCAATTTAAAAGAATTGTATACAAGTTAGAAGCGGATGATATTATTTCGTTAAATAAAGCTTGTGAACTATTGGGAATTACGACAGATGAATATAACAACGAAGATAATAATTACTGATACCAATATAATAACAGACTTAAATAATGCTAATATATTAGAAGAATTTATTAATATAGATAATGTTTATATAAGTGATGTGATTAAAAATGATGAAATAAATTCAAAAACTGGCAATGTTAAATTAATTAATAAATTTAAAGTAATATCTGCAACAGCAGCCCAATTAACAGAAGTAAGTAATTTATCTATTGCCGAAAAAAAATTATCAACATATGATTTACTTAATTATGTAATAGCAAGAGATCATAATTGTATTCTTGCTACTGGAGATAATCGATTAAAAAATTATGCTGAAAATAATGGCATTGAAGTATTTAGAACACTAAAAATAATCAAATTAATGAAAGAAAATAACATTATTTCCATTAGAAAAGTAATAAAAGCTTGTAATTTGTTAAAACAAGACCCTACTACACGAATACCAGAAATACATATTAATAATCTTATTGATGAATTAGAAAAAGATTCAGCAACAATCTGAATCTTTTTATCAATTAAATTAAACAATTTCAAACATAATTGTATTTATAAATACTAAAACTTATTATTTGATATATTAAAAAATTTATCAAAAAACTCTAATAATTTATCAATAACAATATTTTTCTTTTTTTGTCTACTATTATCTTGAGAAAACATTGACATAGGTGGTAAAATATCAGATATTTCTGTGCCGTTTGTATCAACTTTACCTTGTTCAAAGGATTTTCTAACCAAATTATATGTTTTATCCCTATTTAAATTCTCTTCTTTAATTATTTTATCTAGTTCTTCTTTCTTTTTACTGTTCATAAATTTCTCAAAATCAGAATAAACATCAGAATTGACATCTAATGAATTAATAAATGCTAATATTAAATCTTTTTTATTTCTTAAATCTGGACTTGCCATAATAGTTTTATTAATTGTAACGAGTACTTCTTTATCTTGCATATTACTTTCATGATATTTTTTTACAAGTCCTAAAATATAATCAATATTTACTTCTATTGCTCGAATTAATTCCATTTCAAAAACAATATCATCAGTAATATCTTTTTTCTCATGCTTAGCTTTATTTCTAAATTCATTATAAAGAGAAATATATATACCCTGATAATCTTGTTTATCTCTTTCGCTAAGTAATTCTTCATTTTTAAATTGGTCAAAAGAAGATAAAATATTTGTAACTCTTAATATTTGACCATATAATTTTATATACTCCTTTTGTTTACTTTCACTCTGTGGTAATTCTCCAGGAATAAATAAATCTTTCATTTTTTGTATTAATGATTCATATCCTTCAAAGTTTTTACCATTTTCATCTTCATAACCATAGAAATAATCTTCATATGGTTTTAATAAAACTATACCTCTTGCATTTTCATCACCAAATTTTGCTAAAGACTCATTTAATCTACTTTCTAGATTTCTAAATGAAACAATATTTCCATAAGTTTTAACACTATTTAGTATTCTATTTGTTCTAGAAAAAGCCTGTATTAAACCATGCCATTTTAAATTTTTATCAACCCATAAAGTATTTAATGTTTTAGCATCAAAACCAGTCAAAAACATATTAACAACAATTAATATATCAATTTCTCTATTTTTCATTCTTAGAGAAACATCTCTATAATAATTTTGAAATCTATCAGATGACGTATCATAAGAAGTACCAAACATTTTATTATAATCTTTAATAGCAGCATCTAAGAATCTTCTATCATCAGTACTTAATGCTTCAGTTGTTTCAGAATTTTCATCAATTATCCCATCTTCACCATTAACTCCATAAGAATATATTAAAGCTACTTTTAAATTAGTTTTTAATTGACATTGTTGCTCTTTAAATTCTTCATAATACTCTTTAGCCATTTTTATATTTCCAACAGCAAATATTGAATTAAATCCATTAATATTTTTCTTTGTTTTATTTTCTTTAGTATCTCTTTTTTTAGCCACTTCAACTACATTATCCAGTGTAGAGAAAACATAGGACTCATTAGTTTTTGTTTTAGTACTAAAATGTTTAATTATATAATCTGTAATTAAAGATATTCTAATTTTATTATCAAAAGTCTTATCTTCATCAATAGAATATACTTTTTCATCTTTTACATCATGTTTAACATCTACTCTACCTACATATTCATATCTAAATGGTAAAACATTTTTATCAGCAATAGCATTAACAATTGTATAAGTATGTAATCTATCACCAAATATTTGTTCTGTTGTTTCAGATATACCTTTTACCGTTCTAGCATTTTCTGGAAATATTGGTGTTCCTGTAAATCCAAAAATATAATACTTTTTAAATTTTTTTATAATTGCTTTATGCATCTCACCGAATTGTGATCTATGACATTCATCAAATATAAAGACAACATTTTTATTAAAAACTTCTGTTCCAGTATTTTTCTTAATAAAACCAGAAAGTTTTTGAATAGTTGTAATAATTATCTTAGCATTAGTATCATTTAATTGACTTTCTAAAACTTTAGTACTTGAATTACTATTTGCACATCCTTCTTTAAATCTATCATATTCTTTCATTGTTTGATAATCTAAATCTTTTCTATCAACAACAAATAATACTTTATCAATAAATTCTAATTTACTAGCTAAAATAGAAGTCTTAAAAGAAGTTAAAGTTTTACCAGAACCTGTAGTATGCCAAATATATCCACCTGATTTAATAGTTCCATATAGTTTATTATTATAAGAAACATTTATTTTATTTAATATCTTTTCCGTAGCAACTATTTGATAAGGCCTCATAACTAATAAATCTTCTTCAGAAGTAAATACACAGTATTTTGTTAAAATATTTAACAAAGTATGTTTAGTTAAAAATGTTTTCGCAAAATCTATTAAATCAGTTATACTGTTATTTTTTTGATCTGCCCAAAACGAAGTAAATTCAAATGAATTAGATTTTCTTTTAGTTTTATTATTAATATGAAACTCTCTTGTAGTATTAGAATAATACTTAGTCAAAGTACCATTACTAATTATAAATATTTGAACAAATTCATATAGTCCACTGCTAGCCCAAAAAGAATCTCTTTGATATCTTTCTATCTGATTAAAAGCTTCTCTTAAATCAATACCCCTTCTTTTTAATTCACAATGAACTAAAGGCAGTCCATTAATTAGAATAGTAACATCATATCTATTATCATAAGTTCCATCATTATTTACATATTGATTAATAACTTGAACACTATTATTATGAATATTATTTTTATCAATTAAATAAATATTTTTCAAACTACCATTATCCAAAGTGATAGATTGAATATAATCTTCTTGAATTAATCTTGTTTTTTCAATAATATGATTATTTTTATTAGCAATAACATTAATAAAAAACGCATCCCATTCTCCATCAGTAAAATGATAGCGATTTAATTTTTCTAACTGTTTTCTTAAATTTAAAATAAATTCTTTTTCACTATTAATAGTTACATATTCATATCCTTGATTTACTAAAGTATTAATTAATTCTTTTTCTAAAGCATCCTCACTTTGATAAAAAGTTTCTGTTTTATTTAATCCCTTATATTCTGTTAATACCGTAGAGTTATCATTTTCACTTATCATACTTAAATTAGTCATATTCTTCATCAACCATCTTTCTTATATCTTCTAATACTATATCCATTCGTTTTCCTTCAAAAACTTTTGAATACCATTTATAATTTCTACCATCTTTTAATTTTTTTAAATATTCAGCATTACGAAAAAACACAACATCGCCAAAAGGTGCATCTAATATACAATTAAATGCTGTACCATATTCTATCATATTTAAATCAGAATATTCTTTTCCCATTTCTTTGCTATGTTTAAAAGCATTATTAAAAGCAACACAGGCATTTTTGAGCATATTATTTTCACTTTTTGGCTCGTTAATAAAATTATCAAATAAAGCTCCTAAATGACTAAATGTATTAGCAACTTTAATATATAAAGTAAATTTATCAAAATTGCACGTACTGATGTAATTAATTAAATCATCTAATTCCTTTTTCGTACTTTGAACTAATAATTTATTCATTTTTACTCCTTCTTATTTAAGTAATCTCAATAATATAGAATATTTCCATCCCAAAATTGCTTCTTCACTTAAATGATCAAAATATATAATTTTATAATCTATAATTTCTAAATTATTTTTTTTAGGAGAATTAATTATTTCTTTAATATTTAAATATTCTCTTCTTACATTGTTATCATTAAAGGTTGCTGAATCTAATTGATATTCTAATTTAGATAATATATCTTGTTTTATTATATCGTTTTTAGTTATTATATAAAGTCTAGTTAACTTATATAATGTAGATAAAGCCAAATATTCATCCTTCTTTATATCGTTAAACTGTTGTAATATATTATAAATAATAATTTGATATAATGCATAAAATACAGTTACACTCTCAATAAATTCAAAACAATTTGTAAATGGATTAATATCAGTTATAAATATAGTACATAAAACGGCTATTCCCAATGTCTCGAATAAATATAGAAATATCTGGAATAAATATTTTACTATCAAATGAATTTTTTTTAACATTTTTCCCTCTTTTTATTATCAAAATTAAGTAGTTTATTTCTATAATATTCATATTGCTTTTTTCTAGCTTCTAGTTCTGCCTCTAGTTCTGCTTCTAATTCACTAAATTTATCTAATATTTTTACTATATATTCTTGTCTTTCTATTGAATATATTGGAACTGGAACATCTACCATAATACTTTGATTTAAATGTTTAATTGTTCCTCCTGTTATCCTAGATTTGGCAAAATTCATTAAATGACTTGATTGAAAATAATGATATAAAAATTTATTAGTTACTATATTTTTATTACTTCTAATAACAAAGACACCACTATTTAAAGTTGCTGGTTTATCCATTTTCTCAACGTATGCTACTTTTCCTAATGTACCATCTTTAGTTACAAGAACATCATTATTTTTAATTTGAATATTAGTATCTTGATTATATCTATCTTCGTTTATATAATGACAATTGCTGAAATCAACTCTACCATTTTTAAAATCAGTTCCAGTAATTAAATAATAATCACCACTATTTAAATATTCACTTTTTGTAAGTCCTTGCCACCCTATTCTTGCTTTGATACTTGCAATTTCAGATAACTTTAAAGCCTTTGTAGTATTGTTTGGATTTAATATTTTGTTTCTAAAAAAATTATATTGTCTTTTTCTTGCCTCTAGTTCTGCCTCTAGTTCTGCCTCTAGTTCACTAAATTTATCTAATATATTAACAATTTCTTCTTGTACTTCTATTGGTGGAAGTGGAATTTTAATTTTTTGTACAACATTTTTATCAATGGTAGGAACACCGCCAATTCGTTTTTGACTCACAAAATAATCTTCATATTGAGATAAATAATAATATAAGAACTTATTATTAATTCTATCATTATGTCCCAAGTTAAAGCAGCCATCTGAACACCAAAAATTATCTTTTAAGTACTTTACGCCGCCAATTCCACCAGTATTTACAATTATTACTGTATCACCAACGGTATTAAATTTATTATATTTTCCTAAAGGAACGTCTTTGCTTCCGTGATATACTTCATATATTCCATTATTTAATAATTGACTCTTAGTTAATCTACTACCTCTATTAACCTCTATTACAGAAGACAATTTTTTATACTCAACACCATTAGGACATTTTTCTTTTATTAACTGTTCTATTTTACTCATTTGAATCAGACTCCAATTCTGCAATAATTTTATCTAATTCAATACGAATAATATTTTCTTTTTCAACTATTTCTTTTATTTGTTTATTTAATTTTTTAATATCTATTTGTTCTTCTTCTGTTATTTTCTTTAAGTATGAGTTTACTGATATGTTATAATCATTTTCTTTTATTTCTTCATAAGGAGCTAGATAAGCTTGATTATCTACTGATTTTCTATTTTTTAATAAAGTAATTATATTATTAATATTTTCATCAGATAATTTATTTTTATTTGTGTTTCTAACAAATTCTTCTGATGCATCAACAAATAAAATATTATTATCTATTTTATTTTTCTTTAGTACTAATATACATGTTGCAATAGAAGTACCAAAGAATAAATCTGATGGTAATTGTATTACTGTATCTACAAAGTTATTATCTACCATATATTTTCTAATTTTTTGTTCAGCTCCGCCTCTATAAAGTACTCCTGGAAATTCAACTATAGCAGCTGTACCAGTTGGACTAAGCCATGATAGCATATGCATAGTAAAAGCTAAATCAGCTTTTGATTCTGGAGCCAATACTCCAGCTGGAGCATATCTTTCATCATTAATTAAAATTGGATTAGATTTACCAGCCCATTTAATTGAATAAGGAGGATTAGATACAATCGCATCAAAAGGTTCATCACCCCAATGCTTCGGATGAATTAAAGTATCCCCTCTTGCAATATTAAAATGATTATAATTTATATTATGTAAAAACATATTTATTCTAGCTAGGTTGTAAGTAGTTAAATTTATTTCTTGTCCAAAGAAACCTTGCCTTACATTTTCTTTACCTAATATTTTAGCAAATTTTAAAAGTAACCCCCCAGAACCACATGCTGGGTCATATACTTTATTTACTTCCTTTTTATTTCCTATAACAATTCTTGCAAGTAATTCTCCTACTTCTTGAGGAGTAAAAAATTCTCCTCCAGATTTACCAGCATTAGACGCATACATAGTCATCAAATATTCATAAGTATCACCAAAAGTATCTATAGCATTATCTTGATAATTTCCTAAATTTAAATCACCAATTGCATCTAACATTTTTACTAGTTTTTCATTTCTTTCTTCTACTGTATTACCTAGTTTATTTCCTTTAACATCAAAATCATCAAATAACCCTTTAACATCATCTTCTGATGTTGTTCCTATAGCAGAAGACTCTATATTATCAAATATATTTCCAATCACAACATTTAAGTTATCATTATTTTTAGCACTTTTTCTAACATTATAAAATAATTCACTCGGTAATATAAATAATCCCTTTTCAGATAAAATTTGATCTTTACCCATTAAAGCATCTTCATCAGATAAATTTCTATATTCAAAATCTTTATATCCCGCTTGTCTTTGATTTTCATTAACATAGTTCTCTATATTTTCAGATATAAATCTATAAAACAATAAACCCAATACATATTGTTTAAAATCCCAACCATCAACAGAACCTCTTAATTCATTAGCTATTTTCCAAATTGTTTTATGTAATTCTTCTCTTTCTTTTTCTTTTTTATTATTCATAGTTATTTCCTCTTTCTATAAATATATCAACCACCCTGCACTAAAAGTACAGGGTTTGATGGGCGACTAAAAGTCGCTATATGCTAAAGCATACCATCTTTTACAAATATATCATCTATATCATCTTTTTGACTCTCTATGTACTCTATTATTGTGTCTTGTGTTACTTTTCCTACACTTCTACAAAAATACCCAGTCGCCCACATATGTTGACCCCAAAATTGCTTCTTCAACCACGAAAAATCTTCTTGCAATTTTTTTGAACTTCTTCCTTTTAAATACTGCATAACTTGTGCTATTGACAAGGATGGTGGAATACTTATCAATAAATGTACATATTCTGGCTGAATATTACCTTTAATTATTGTTATTCCTTTTGCCGAACATCCTTGCATCAATAGCACTTTCAACATAGAAGCAATTTTTCCTACTAATATTTTCTTTCTATATTTTGTTATCCATACAACATGAAATTGTAAATCATATTGTGTGTGGGCTCCTTTTTGCATGATACCACCTTCGTATTAAGTTTACCACATTTCTCCTGTTTTTGCAAAAATGGAAATCCTAAAGGAATTATGTGACTAAAGACAATGGATATAATCCTCTAGTACCTAGCAAATTATAAAATTAAAACTAGTCACAAGACTAGCTTATTATTTAAATAAATTTTCTGTTGATAAGTATTCTATAAATGAATCAATAATCAAACTATTTCTAGACTCAATATCTCTTTCATCAAAATTAACATATCTATCATCAATTGTTAATAAATCTTGAATCTTAGTTCCATCAATATGTTTACCTCTATCATTCATATAACCTTTATACTTTTTAACTTTGTCTTCAAATCTAAAGTCAGATACTCTAATATTAACTGACTTTTCTAACAATGACTTGTTACCTAATCTTTCAATGTTTCTTTTATCATTTAAACTACCATCTACATCTTGTCTATTCTTAGCATAAATATGTTCAATTTCAAATGGTTGCTCTAAAGATAAATATGTTTGTTGTTCATTCGTAAATGCCCACCAAGCTAACATTGATTTTGTAATTGGTCTTTTATTATAAAATACAAAATTCAATAAACTTTGTCTAACTGAGTCCTTGTCAAACCTGTATTTGTCAAATGTAACCTCTACACCATTTATAATATTAATCATTTCATCATATATTGGTGTTCTTAGTGCATTAACACCTGGATTATAGAATGCATATGTCCATATAAATGCAATTGACTTTGTTAAAAATCTATATAAATTATCATCATTCAACATACCATTAGCATCTTTATTGGTCATAAAATATACTGATAAAAAATACGTCCACATTCCATTAGGTGCCATATTTAACACAAACAATTTATTTAAAACCCTATCGCTAAATCTTTCACGACTTTGATTTGACACATCATTCCAAAAGTTAGCCAATTCAACTAAATTATTTAAAGTATAATCATTTTTTAATAACTTATAAGAATCTCTTTCATAAAATCTTCTCAAAGCTTCAGTAGTTGATGATTTAATCCCCAACTTTGCTCTTTCATAATACATATATCTAGTAAACAATTCATCCATAGGCGTTCCAGAAATTGGATGAAAAATCTTATCACTTAATTCTTCTAATTCTTTCCATGTTTTAATAAACAATTCTTTTTGACCTTTATCAGAATAATATTTATAGAATTGTGCTTTAAATATATCAGCATCTGATAATGGTAATCCTCTATCATTTAATGTTGAAAATATTCTTAATGCAGTATTTTGATTATCTGCTTCAATTGGTAAAAGAATACAATTATTTAATATCCTTGCTGGTAAATACGAAAAATACCCTGGATAACTATGTAAGAATTCGTCTATCTTCTTTTGAAAATATCTATAATTTTCAGCATACTTACTTTTCATTGATGACGGTGCCATACCAGTATTTAATATAGATAGAAATTCATCCTTATCATTATCAGTAGCAACTTCTGAATCTATTTTCAATAAATCTTTATTAGCATTTCCAAACTCATCAGTTTTCCAAATACAACTTTCAATTAATTCTTTAATCTTTTTAGAATTTTCATCTCTCATTTCACCAAAACTAATATGAAAAGCTCTTAAAAGTAACATCAAAGTAGTTAATCTCTGTTGACCATCTATTACTTCTAATTTATTGTTATTATTCTTAAAAGTAACAATTGGTCCTAAGTAATATTCTTCTTCACTATTAAACTTTGTAGCATCTCCTTCAGGAATAGCAAAATCAAAAATATCTTCCCATAAAGTTTGGCATTCTTCTTCCGACCATGCATACGGTCTTTGATAATCCGGAATAAGAAAATCAGCTTTCTTATCTGCTAATAATAATCTAATATTTTTTTGATCAACATTTAGTTTTGACATAATACCATCTCCATATACAATTATAACACGAATTTACCAGTTTTTAGATTGTTTTCATCTAAACATAACCTCAAACTTGTTAAAACATCTTCGATAAAAATCCATAAAAGAAATTAATCTTCTTAAAAATAATAAAAAGAAAAATAGGGCTCTACCGTAAGATAGTGCCCTTGCAAAAATGTATTACCATTTTTTCCTTGCATAACCATAATACCATATATTAATGATCATGTCAAACTATTTTAATCTGAATTTACATTATTTACATTATATTTTTTTAACGTTATATTTTTTTTCAATAATTTTTTTAAAATAATAATATACAGATTTTAATAGTTCATTACTATTATAATACTCTTTATGATGAATTATTCTTCCAAAAAATAATTCATTAATTTCTTCTGTCACATTTTTCTTAATACCATTACTAGTTACTATTTCATTAAACATATATAATGCATAAGTCATTTGTCTTATTCTAGAATTACTTAACTTATTGCTTCTAGTTTCTTTTCCAATTTTACATTCATTTAAAAAATTGATAATTTTATAATCTGGTGCATAATTATTATCTTTTCTATCAAGATCTGATAGTAAACATGAATTATGAGCAACTGCATTTCTAAGTTTAACTATTTCTCTTAGAATAAATATATTCTTTAATTCATTTTTTAAATTATATTCTCTTGAAAAGAATTCATAAAAATTAACTAATTCTCCAAATGTAATTATTTCAAGGAACTCCCATATAGGAATATTTTCTAATTGTTGATCCCGATCTATATCATATTTAGAAAAAATTTTATTATAATATTCACTTCCAACTTTTTTAAAAATACTATCATGCACTTTTTTAGGAAATTTTTCATCAATAAAATCTTTTTCTAAATACATATTTACTACTCTATATCCATTTTCTTCTTTAATATTCTCAATTAAGTTTAATATTCTTATTTTTAAATAATGCTCTATATCAATAATTATTTTGAAAAATAATAATCTAACTCTATGGTCAATAATAGCCATATCTTTTAGATACGCAAAATCTAAATCTTGATATAATCCTTCGTATTGACCTGCAGGAGATGGATATTTCAAAAAATTATGTTTATATGAAGTTAAATTATAGTAATTATTATTATTTCGTAAATATTCCTCTGCTTCTTGTTCACTTATTTTTTCAAACTTAATATTTTTCTTTTTTAAATATGGAACTAATTCACTAATTTTCATCATTGGTCTTAACTCTGTATCAGTTTTAATCATTGTATCACTTCCTAACTGTTATAAATATTATATCACAACAATAACATTACATCTATAGTTCTCTAGGGCAATTAGGCCTATATCTGTTAAGTTCCTATGGTATAAAAGAAAAACACTATCTTTATTGATAGTGCATCCATAACAAATTAATAATCATTAAAGAGTTCATAATTATATTCATCAACTCTGTCTAAAAATTTATCCATATTATCCTTAATCATTTTACACATAAATTCATAATCATCTTTACTAACATGACCCTTTTCACACATACACTGATAAAATTTCTTAATACTAGCCGCGGTATCCTTAAGTGAAGTTCTAGATGACCAAGCACATTTCTCAATAAACCAATCACCAAAAAAAGAATAAACATCCTTTATACCATTTTCCATCTTAACAAAATCATAATAATTCAAATAATTATTAATATATAGATCAATATTATTCAAATGCTTATTAATCGTTTTATCAGATAATTTCTTTTCAATTAGCCACTTTTCAAATTCGTCAATAAATTTTTCATTTCTTTTTATATTTTCCTTCAATTTTAAATCATAATCCATAATTAGCATCTTTCCAAACTACATATGATAATACTTCATCGACTTATCATAATCATCCATAATCATTTTGACCATATTACTTCCCATTTTTATAGAAGCTCCTATTAAAATACCATCATAAATCAAATAATTCTTAAAAGGAATAATAGAAGTTATAGCTACATGTGGTAAGTCCTCATACGAAATAATATTATCCAAATTATCATTAATCCCCTTAATCATATACACCCTATTCTTATCCATAACAGCCGTATAATCTTCTTCAAACTTAACAAATATAAACATATCCCTAATACCATCTTTAAATTTACTAGTAATATCCAATTCCTCTTTATTAAAGCCATAAGGATTCTTAGTACAAAACTCATCCACTAGTTCACTCTTATTTTGCCAAAATTTATCAATAATATCGACAATTTCTTGTGGATTAATTCCCTCTTGACCATATAACTTCAAATTCTTTTTAATCACATACTTATCATTCGTAAACTCCAATAATCCAAAATATATCTTATAGAATAAAGAAGCATCACTTTCTGATAAACAAGCATCCTTTTGCTTAACATAGTCCTTTTCTATTTCATACTTAGCAAGCTCATCTTCCAAGCATAATTCTCTATACTCAATCGGGGTAAGTCCATTTAAAACTCACGATGGCATCTCATCCATCGCTAAATCCATATCTTTAAATAAATAATCCAAATCATAATCACGTAAAACAGGAACCTCTCTAATTGCCTTCTTTAAAGAATCCCTATCCAAATTCAATAGTGTATAAACCTTCATTTCCTCCAAGACATCCCTCCAGAAAAAAGGTAATTCCATTAATTCATCTATAAACTTTTTAATTTTCTTATTTCTAATATCAAAATCATTATAGAAAATTGTTTTAAACATATCAGTATCTAAATTCATCATCTTGCCAACTTTATATTTAACTCTTCCCTCTTTAAATTCATCTTTATATGAATAATAATCCTGATATACAGCCATCAACATAGGTTTATCCCAATTATCTAAATGTTCATCATATAGAAATACATAATAATTAAATAACCTATTATTAAGCATAAAATTCCATAATGTTTCTTCATCAATACCTAACAATATTGAACCAACAGAACAAATAAAACCAAACATCGTCACTCCTTGTACTTTACAAAAACCAACCACTATTTCATTTATCCTATCATTCCTTTTAGCAATATCCCAGTCAACTTTCTTTATAGCTTCTTTAACTATATCTTTAATCTCTAAAGGAATAAATACCCGGTCAAAATCCCAACATGCAATAAATTTATCAGACAAACTACGTCTCTCCCATTTATATTTATCCCCTAGTAAATCTTTCATATTACCATTATTACTAAGTAATTTTTTCAAATACTTAAGTTCTCTTGTCGTACAAATATCAATAATATTATTATAATCACTATATACCTTATAAATTTCTTGGATCATCTTTTTCTTCGTAATATTATCATATTTCTTATAATCATAAACAATTCTCGTATATTGCTCGTAAACATACTCTTTTTTGTATCCATTAATCAAATCAACCATTTTATCCGTATTCATCATATACCTCCCTTAAAACAATAGCTATTTTAACACATTTTTCCAATTTTGGCAAAAATCAAATATTTTCATTCACCATCTCATCCCGAAGCTCAATAGGCGTCCACCCATGATTAATCCAAAGTCTCGTATTATTATATATACTAATTAAATAATTCAAAACCATTTGTAACTCATCTTCCTTAATATCAATACCATTATTAATTAACATTTCGAATGTTGTCGCAACATATTCATGCCCTAGTTTATAATGATTACAAATACTAAATAAAAGACTATCTACCTTTTTATCACTTACATTCTTCTTCTTCAAATATTTACGAAAATCATCTGGTACAATATTATCATCAAAGTAATCAAAATCACTATACTTAAGTAACTCCTCCAATGACAGCCTTTTACAAGGTATCTCTTTTTGTCTTTCAATTATCTTATCTCTAACATCACCAAACTCATCATCTTCCAAAATATTAGTAACATAATATCTACCATTATCAATTATGACCATATGCCTATCTATTCGATGCCAAGACAAAAGCATAGTAACCTTGCTTCTATCAACTTCTCCATAATAAAAATTATAAGCATTAATTAAATCATCTATCGTTATCACACCATATAACCTAATCATCGCTAAATACATTTCATATATCTTCGTATTCTCTTTAACATCACCAATAAAATCATCAATATTTATATCTTTCATTACTTCATAAACATCAGTTGGCATCGATATATAAAACTTATTTCCTCTTCTAAACAAAAAGACAATACCAAACATATAAAGAATATGATAGTCTTCTATAGAAACCCCATTATCCTGAAGTACCCCATTATTTAAAACAATTCTTTGTAAAAGTTTCAACTCATTATCTACTAGTTGACTAATTAAAAAATTTAATTCATTTACATTAGTCAACATTTCATAAAGCATCATAACTAATTTTTTTTTAGATATTTTACCAAATTTCTTTCCTTTTATCATCTCTAAAGCATAACGTAAATCACTAGCAGTAAAACAATTAAGTAACCCTTTCAAATCCCTAACAATAGGTGTATCGGCAGCATTATTCAAATTAATTTTTTCAACACTATTCATTTTTTCCTCACTTACAACGTTTTTATGACTATAATTATGCGCTAAAAATAACTTAAAGTCAACATATTTAAAATAAATAATTACCAAAAATTACCATTTAACATTATAAGTTTTAAACAATATTAATGATGTTTACTAATTTCAAATAATAATAGACATAAAGAAGAAGAACGCATATCTTCATAAAGTCTTTTGTGATAAAGAATATTTTTAAGTTTATTAATTACTTCTACAAAACAAATACCTCCTGTTAAAATAGAAATATCATCATAAGTAATTAACCTAGAGTAAATATAAACGTTATTTTTGCCTTGTTCACTAACAAAAGAATAAGCACTAGCTAAATTAATATCGATTACCTGATATTCTTTATCTGTAAAAAAATCCTTAATAACAACATAACCATTAGAAACATCAGAACTAATTACTTTAAACAAACTAGCAAACGAATTATTCATACATTGCAATAATTTAACTTTTTCCTCATTTCTAAATTTATTATTTTTTAAATAAATCTCTGTAACAGAAGTAACATCTTCATGATTCTTAAATATTAAAAGTTCTTCAAGTAATAAAGCATCACTAATATTATCGCTATTTACATACCAATTATATTTATCTATATTATTATCTTCCATAAAAGATAAGCACATTTTATCAATATTTTTATCTATATCATAGCTATCACTAAAAATATAATCCTTCATATTATCAATAATATCTTTATATATCTTTTTAACCTTATCATACTTCTTAATATGTGGTTTATTATTAATTAACGATCTATTTAAATTTACTGTAGCATTAACAATATCTTCCGCTTTTAAATTATTATTCATTCAATCAAACTCCTTATCTACATATACAAAAAGCCATAAAGACATTAATTTTTATGGCTTTTTGAAAACTATTTAATTTCACATTTCCATAATCCATGCAAATTACAATATGCATAAATTGTTCCCTTACTAACTAAAGGAAATTCACAAATAGGATCATCTCCTGGTTTAAGATTAACAATATCTAAACCATTATCACTAGCAATAGCAACAAAACCAATATAATGTTCTTCCGTCATAGGATGAAGAACTTCACCAATCTTAACAACTAACTTATCTTCTTTCACTTCATATACTGGAACATGTTTCTCTATTGCTCCATCACTTTCATTAGCGTTCATTAATTCCATTGGTTTACCACAACAAACAAGTTGTCCACCTTTCTCTTGTGCTAAATAAACAACATTTCCACAGATAGGACATCTATAAAATTTTACTTCTTTCATCATATTACCTCCATATTAAGTATACACCATTTAAAAGAAAAAAGAAACAGTTACACTATTCATAATGTAACTATTTTAAAATTTATTATTTAACATCAATTGTTTTTTTATTTCTTTCTTTGTCTTCTTTTGGAACTTGTATTTTTAAAACGCCATCTGTAAATTCAGCATTAACTTCATCTTCATTGACATCACCAATGTAAAATTTACGTTCTAACTTACCATAGAATCTTTCTTTCTTAATAAAGTTCTTATCTTTCTCTTCGTTGTTTTCTTCTTTCGTTGCCCCTATTGTAAGGTAACCATCATTTAATTCAACTTTAATATCTTCTTTTTTCATTCCAGGCATGTCAGCTTCGATATGGACAATACCATCCTTTTCGTAAATATCACATTTCATTGGTTCTTTAGTGTCCATGAAGTCATCAAAAATACTATCCAAATAAAATTTACTAGGTAACATATCTATCACTCACCTTTCGTTATTAAGTATATTCCTCTTTTTAGCAATTGTCAACATTAATTGCTAAAATCACATAATTTCCCATAATTACTACTCGATTACTGTAAATTTATCACCTATATTAATATCGGTAAAAGTACCCGTTGGAACAATAATTGTTTGTGTTGCTTCCTCATTTGATAAAACCGTATTTTCATGCATAGCAAGTTCCATATCTAAAATCCTATAATCATCATCGACCATAAAACAATCAAGTGTCTGTCTAACTCTAACCGTACTAAAACGATGATGACCTTTAATTAAAATAGCAAAATAAATTTTATAAGCCCGGTACTTCATACAAAGATTATTTTCTGTAACAGCTAAATCAATTTCTTTATTCTTAAACAACAACTTCATATTCCACTACTCCCATTTCCAATCCTTAACTTCCGGTATATCTTCGCCTACCTCTCTAATATAATCATGATGATATGTTAATTTTTCGATACAATAAGCCATAATCTCATCTTTATTTTTAACCTTATCAACATATTTCATAACATCCATCACCAAATGATAACGATCGATCTCATTTTGTACTCGCATATCAAAAGGCGTCGTAATAGTACCTTCTTCCAAATAGCCATGAACATGCAAATTATCATTATGACGTTTATAAGTAAGTTCATGAATTAAATTAGGATAACCATGAAAAGCAAAAATTATTGGCTTATCTTTCGTAAACAGCTTATCATAATCTTCATCACTCATTCCATGTGGATGAGTAACATCTGATTGTAAACGCATCAAATCAACAACATTTACATATCTAATTTTAAGTTCAGGTGCCATTTTACGAAGTATTGAAATTGCAGCAATTGCCTCTAGTGTTGGCGTATCACCACAAGAAGCCATAACCACATCAGGATTACCATCATCATTACTTACAAAATCCCATGTCCCAATTCCTTTCGTACAATGCTCTATAGCCTTATCCATTGAAAGCCATTGAATACTAGGATGTTTCGATGCTACAATTACATTAATATAGTTCTTACTTCTAACACAATGATCAAAACAAGAAAGCAAACAATTAGCATCAGGCGGTAAATATATCCTAACCGTATCCGCTTTTTTCGTTACCATGTGATTCAAGAATCCAGGGTCCTGATGCGTATAGCCATTATGATCCTGTTGCCAAATATGTGAAGTCAAGACATAATTCAAAGAAGCAATCTCTTTTCGCCAAAGTAGTTCATTCGAAACCTTAAGCCACTTTGCATGTTGACTAACCATTGAATCAACAATTCTGACAAAAGCCTCATAACTATGGAAAAAACCATGACGACCTGTAAGCAAATACCCCTCTAACATTCCTTGACAAACATGTTCTGATAAATAACTATCCATCACTCTTCCACTAACATCTAAATATTCATCATCACCATTAACACTAGCATTCCATTTACGATTAGTCCTTTCAAAAATAGCATTCAATCGATTCGATAAAGCCTCATCCGGACCAAAAACTCTAAAATTATCCGGATTCTTAACAATAATATCTCGAATAAATTTACCAAGAACAATCATATCTTGACTAACTTCACTACCAGGTTTAGCTAACATTACCTGATAATTACGAAAATCAGGAACATTCAACTCCTTAAGAAGTAATCCCCCATTAGCGTGTTTATTAGCACTCATTCTCTTATCACCAATTGGATTAAGATCCTTAAGTTCTGGAATTAAACTCCCCTTTTCATCAAATAAATCATCTATTTTATAACTTTTTAACCATTCTTCTAAAAGAGGCAAATTCTCTGGATGTTCACGACTTACCAAAATTGGAACCTGATGAGCTCTAAAACTACCCTCGATTTTTTTACCCTCGACTACTTTAGGGCCTGTCCATCCCTTAGGACTTCTAAGAATTATCATTGGCCACATTGGACGATTAGTATCCCCTATCTGTGCTTTCTTCTTAATTTCCTTAATCTTACCAATAACTTCCTCTAAAACATTAGCCATCCTATTATGCATAAACACCTCATCATCACCATTAACATAATAAGGCATCCAGCCATATCCTCTAAATAAAGAATCCAATTCTTCATCACTAATTCTAGCAAGAACCGTCGGATTAGCAATCTTAAAACCATTTAAATGTAATATTGGTAAAACAACCCCATCCGTCTTCGGATTCAAAAACTTATTCAAATGCCAACTAGTTGCAAGTGCTCCTGTTTCCGCTTCACCATCACCAATAACACAAGCTGCAATTAACGTTGGATTATCTAAAACCGCTCCAAAGGCATGAGCCAAACTGTACCCCAGTTCACCACCCTCATTAATTGATCCAGGTGTCTCTGGCGCCACATGCGAAGATACTCCACCAGGAAAACTAAACTGTTTAAAAAGTTTCTTAAGCCCTTCCTCATCTGAAGTAAACTCCGGATAAACTTCACCGTAAGTTCCCTCTAAATATGCATTAGCGACCATTGCTTGACCACCATGACCAGGACCCGAAATATACATCATATCCAAATCATACTTTTTAATAACGCGATTTAAATGCATATAAACAAAATTTTGACCTGGTGATGTCCCCCAATGACCAACTACTTTTGGTTTAATATCATCTATCGTAAGTTCTCTTCTAAGCAAAGGATTATCCATCAAGTAAAGTTGTCCTACTGACATATAATTAAGAACTCTAAAATATTCATCCATTCTCCTAACTTCTTCATTTGTAAGTACATTATTCACTTTTTACCACACCTCCATATTCTTCTTATTAATTATACTAAATATCCCTCTTTTTGTAAATGACTTAAAATGCCAAAACCTACCAAGAACAAAGAAAAAGTATCAAATATATAAACATCTGATACTATTCAAATCCCTTCTATCTATTTCCCATATCATTATAACTATGAAGTAAAACAAACTGATCGTCTGAAATTACAAATTGAAAAATATTAACTAACATCACGAACATAATAACAAATCCAATACCAATAAATATTTTCTTTTTCATTTTATCATCCCTTTACATACTTATTTTAACATGTAAAAAGATTTTATTATCTAACTACTAATCGTCAATTTCTGACATTTTTCATTATCTAAAAAATAAATTCTCCAACCAATCACCTTTCAGATTATAATTTCTTTTTCTTAACCATTGCCATTTCTCTTTTTCTAGCTAAATTAACATTCAAATAATCATCTTCCCCCGTTACTTCTTTTAAGATATTAAACTCATCTAGTACTTTAATATCAATATCTTGTAATGTCACATCAACTTCTAAAATAACCATATCATCATATACATCTACTTGATATTTCTGCTTATCACAAATTATTGCATATCTTATTTTCTGAATACTATCATAAACACCTTCTTTACTAATTAATCTATAGAAATCATTTTCATTAATCACTTTCTCTTTAATAATTGAAGAAACACCATTAGATCCTTTTATTTGTTCCGTATAATAATAACATAAATCCCCATCAATATTAGTAATTTTAACTCTTTTTTCAACATCACCTTTAAAATAAATATTCTTAATCACTATTTTTTGCGCATTACCTTCAAGATAATTTAACAATTCATCATTCTTCTCTACTAAAAATTTCCTTTGTACTCTCATCGTATCAGGAATACCTAAATAATTATCAATATAACTAATTACTTTATCCATCTTATCATCAAAGTCACCATAGTTACCCACTATTTTCATGTTATTATGACCACTCCAACATTTTCTAAGTCTCATATCTTGTTCTCTTGCTTCTTCGGCATTCTCACTTCTAGCTTGATTATTAAGTAAAGTATAGTTTTCTATCGCACCATCAGCTGTCGTTACTAAATGAATAACCATATCATAACTAGATAGTACTTTATTAACGGATAAATGATATCTCTTTAACAAATCATCAAAATCATCTTTCCCAATAAAAGAAGCATTATCCATTATTCCCCGGTCACATATAATAACACATTTTTCATCTTTACTCTTAGCTACTAACTCGTATATTTTTTCCATTGCCATTTGTTGATTTAATACCATTTCCTGAAATGTAAGCATATCAATTTTATTATTCCCAAAAGGTTTAATACCTTGATTAATCAATTTGGTCGCACTCTCGTGGGCAATATAAACCGTATATCCTAACTCTCTAAGATGTTTACTAACCTTACTAATTCCTGTACTTTTTCCCGCACAAGGACCTCCCGTTAAAACAACTTTTAAAGCTATCATTACTTAATCCTCCTTATCTTCTTCTTATTAATATCTAACATATGAATAGAAGCATGAGTTACATCAAATTGTTCCTTATCCATCGATAACTCTATATTATTCAAATAAAAATATATCATATTAATAAATCCCCGATGTGTAACAATTAATGAATTATCATAATCCTTAACCTTATCTAACCATTTAACTACCCTTTTATAAAACATTATCATACTCTCCCCCTTTGGATAAACCGTCCCAATCTTAACATCATTAAAATATTCTGGATAGTCTACTAATGCTTTCTTAACCAACATCCCATTAAGAATCCCCTTATCAAGTTCTCTTAAATTACTATCTATTATAACCTTCTTATGTAAAATACTACTAACAATATTAGCACTACTAACCGCTCTTCTCACATCACTACTATAAATTCTCGTCACATCAACATCATTCTTTTTTAACCATAAAGCACTATCTAATACCTGCCTTTGACCTTCTCTTGTTAGATCAACATCAGAATATCCCCCAACATACCTTTCATCATCCTTACCATGTCGCATTAAATAAATCATTTCATACCCACCATTTTAATTAAACTTCTCTTAAGTAGTGTATGCTTATTTCTAATTCTATCTTCTTCACTATTTAAAAATTTTAAGACAACTTCCCATTCATCATTATTAAGGACACTACCCTCAAGTAATTTCTTTCTAATATTTTCATAAATAAATATCTCTTTACTAATCCCCTTATCAGCATCTTTATTAAGTTCCCTTAACATAGCCATACAAATATTATCAAGACTCTTTTGTGAAACAACCGGATTATTAGCATAAAGTAAGAATCTTGTTTTATCTTTCTTATCACTATCATATGTCCCCTCAGGATATAAAGAAATTTTTTCAGGAAATGTAGCATCAGTTACTTCTTTTAATAAATATTTATTAATTTCTCTTATCCGTCCTTCATCAGCATAACTACTACTATATAAAATAATAATAGGACACATCGTTAATAGCTCATCTCTTTTAGAATTTTTCTTTGTATAGCAACTATATTGGCAAACCATAATATAACTCTTATTATCCTTAAAAACTAAACCCTTTTCTTTCTCCATTAACATCTCAATACTTTGTTTACTCATCATTGCATATTCAACTTTATATTTATTATTCCAAATAGCGTCTTGATACATTGGTATATAATCAGTTGTAATACTAATAATTCGTACTAATTCCAAATCAGGAAATTTCTTTGCCATAAAATCTTTAAAATAATCAATACTAACATATGTCTTATAGAATAAACTATTCCTTCTAACATCCCCCCATTTTGTTATTGCACTTTCATTACTAATAGCATCACTTTTTCCCTTCTTATACATCTTTTCTCTTTCTTTAATCTCATCAATTATATTCATATCTTCCTCCATCTTGTGTATTTTATACACATTTATTATCTATATAAAAACGTATTATTAAAATACATTTTTATCCATAACTTTATCCGTAAAACAATATAATTTAGTTGCTTTCTTATTATCTTCTTTTCTCATCTTACCCGTATCTTCAATCAACCCTAAAGTAAGCATTCTCTTTCGAAAATTTCTTCGATCTATCTCTTTTTTTAAAATAACTTCATACACTTTCTGTAACTCCGGCATCGTAAAACAATCAGGTAATAATGTTTTTAGTATATTAGTCTCCCCGATTAATTTAGCTAATTTAATAATACTATCTTTAAGTATCTCTTCATGATCATATGCTAACTTTCTAGGTAACTTATCGATACTAAACCAATCAGCATCATTAGTCTTTAATGTTTCCTTTACTAAAGATACCTTATCTCTATCAATAACACCAATATAACTAATAGCAACCATTCGCATCACCGGGCTTCTATTAACTTTACCAAACACATTAGCTAAAAAATAATGCTCCAAGTTAATTCCTGTCTTTTCCTTAACTTCTCTTTTAAGACCAACCTCTAAATCTTCATCATTATGAATAGCACCTCCCACGAGTGCCCACATATCTTTATAAGGTTCATTATTTCTTTTAATAAGCAATACCTTAACTTCTCCCTTATCGACTGTAAATATCGATGCAATCGCATGAATACCTTGTCTTCTATATAAAGGATTATTTACTTCCATATCCACCACCTAATTATATTATATGTGTATTTTATACACATGTCAAGTAAAAATGAAAAAAAAGAAATAAAATTATTCCTTTTCTAAATAATACTCTTAAACATTAACTACATATTTTAATATATAATATAAATAATTATAAATTACCATTTATTAATCTTAATACTTTTACTAATCTACTACCAAGTTTAGGTCTAACAAATTGTTCTTCCAATACTAATACACTATTTTTATATCTATTGTATGCTGCATCATAATTACCTTGTTCAATTTGTTTAACACAGTATTCCACTACATTGTCATATATATAATCATAAATAACATCTTGTTTTTCATCATTATTAATGGTTTCAACAATTATAGGTGCAACACTATAATAATGTGCTATATCTTCTTTTGAAACAAAATTATCTCTAAACCATCTAAGAACATTTAACTCATAACAATCATCATCAAATCTATCCTGAAAAAATTTCATACACGCCGTTGTTAAATAACATTGTGTATCAGTCTCTTCCTTTTCACCACTTGTGGTATCAACAATTTTTCCTTTACCTGTATCTGTATCTATATTTATATGAATAGAACTATGGTCAGGATTTTCAGCTGGGCAACTATCATATATATCAATATGATCTTTCCCATTTTTATCTGTAGATACTCTTATTTCTACTCCTTCATCGTTAATATAATGTCCATATTCATCTCTTCCCATTTTTATGACTCCTTTCATTATTTATCATCTTAATAATTACCTCATACCTAATCAAAATATCATCAGATAACATTGCTTCCATTCCAATATTTTTATTAAATATTAACTCATTTCTTATATTATCTAATAAATCATGTATTCTTAATGAATCATCATGCGTAACTATATCTAAATTTTTGTTTACATAATAATAATTAACCCATTTCAATAATTCATTAAGTACCATTTCATAATCTTTTTTTACTTCTTTTAATGAATCCAAATCAATAGCAATTCTCAAATTACCAATAATATTAGCAAAATCACTAATCAATTTTCTATTAATCATATATTCACCCACTTTAAATCTATTTTCTTTCTTATTTACAATTATAAACTTTTATTCTAATAATTCAAGTCCTTTGTTCCATTTTAGGTGTAATTTTTTATTATTAAAAATATAATATCCCAAATAATTATAAATTACCTCCCAACATTTCATCTTTCCATTTCGTTTCTAATTGTCCCAAATCAAATAATAACCTTTCAGCATAATTTTCCTTAACAGATTCAGTAGCAACATACTTATCAAAAAAATCAGTTATTTCCAAATCAATCTTTTTAAGTTCATCAGGATCAATACCCTTAAGTATATTTTTTCCCTTATAAATTTTATACCAATCTTTAATTTTTAATTTAACATATTTAAGTCCTTCTTTATCTTCATCCTTATAGAAACCATTATCCAATATAATATCTATATTTTCTAATACCCCATCAAAATATGACTCAATATCTCTTTCAAACATTATTACATCTTAGCCTCCTTTTATATAAATATTATACACTACTTACCATCAGATAAAGCAAAAAAGAAATAAAATTATTCCTTTTCTAAATAATACTCTTCCAAAGTCTTATCATTATTATATAAATATAAAGCCAAATCCCCAACATATCTCAAATGCCATGGTTCATAATTATAACTAGTAATTTCTTCTTTGTCCATGGGATACCTTACAATGAAACCATATTTATGACAATTACTATGTACCCATTTTGTCGCTGGAAAATTTAATATCTCATGTTCAACATAACACTTATCATTATCATAGACACAAAAATCAAGAGCCAGTCCCGTCTGATGTTCACTACACCCTGGTTTAGCAATAGCCCTAAGTGCATAATTAAATCCTTTTTCCTTAACCAAATCATTATATATTTTATCTTGATAATCAAAAGAGCGATACCCACTCATAATATCAATCTGATAACCAAATTGTAATGCCTCTTCTTGCAGTTTACGAAAACTATGCAAAGTTTCTTCCTCAAGTAATATATCATCCTTATATTTACTCTGTGCATTAACTAAATAATCAGGTTTAAAATCTTTGGAGATACTATTAGTTTTATTAACTAATATTCTATAATCCATCTTTATCACCTAGTATATTTTATGCGCCAAAAGAAAAGAAGATACACTTACATATCTTCATCTAATAATTGCATAAAATCTTCTTTAAGTAAATTAAGTTTATCTTCATCCTCGATCATTTCAATTCTCTCTTCATCATCATTCTTAACATAACGAACAATTTCTAAAGTATCAGTAGGTTCATCACCATTCATTAAAGCTAGCAAAAAATAAGTATTACCATCTTCTTCTTCAATCATTCTCAAAATCGTATATTCTTTATTATTACTCAAAGTAATAATATCATATAATTCTAATTCCATTATCTTACATGCATCCTTTCCATCGTATTCACATTAACACTATTGATATTATAAAAACCTTCTGACTTATCATTAATTTCATTAGCACTTAACATACTACCCTCATTAAATTCAGGTAAATCATCTTTAATTGAAGTAAGAACCGAAACAATCTTACCTCCTCCATTTACTAAAGTATCAATTTGTTCATTAACATTTTCTTGATTAGCAAAAAGATTAACTCTATTACCTTCTACATCGACCGTAACACCTGTAACTACTCTATCCTTACCAGTATTTTCTTCTCTTGGACGATATTGATTAATCTCATTAATAGCATCCATTGCCGTAACATAAATACGAGCATTATCATTAATTGTAACAGTATTACCAATTCTAATATCATTCGTATCCATCTTTGCTTGTTCTTTATTTTCTTCTGCTTTTACTTCCGCGATTATCTCATCCAAATCTCCAATCTCAGGAACATCGTAAGGTAAAGTATCTTTAAATAAATCCATTGCATCCTGACTGCTCATTGAAGAAGTAGTTGTCTTATTATCATCATTGACTTTACTTTTATCAACGCCTTTCACAGGAAGACTAAATAAACCATTAGCCACCACTACAATCGTCATCACTGCCGCGGCAATCATTGCTTTATTTCTCTTAATAAATGATCTAATCTTCTTAACCACACCTTTTTCAGGCTTTCTCTTCTTAACAATTGTAAGAGCTTTATCTTCTTTCTTATCGTTATTTACAACCACTAAAGCCTTAGTTTGTTCTTCTTGCTTATCAACAACTTCTCGTTTATTTAAATCATCACTTTTCTTCATAAGCACATCAAGTCTATGCATATAGTTAAGAAAAGCTCCTCTCTTAGCTCTAGGTATTTCAAAGACATTACCATGATACTTAACTCTACATTTGCGGCCTCTACCCTTTAATATCTCATTAATCTTATTATTATAGAAAATAATATCTTGCGTTAAAGGAGCATTATCATCAGGTTTCTGTACCACTGAAATTTCATTAGTATTATCTTCTTCTAACTTCTCACCATTATAAATCTCTTTACCTAAATCATATAAATGACTATCAATTTCTTTCTCACGACTAACTAACCATACATAACGTTTAGCAAAATCATAATGAATAAAATTCTTATTTTCATTTATATCTAAACAAGGTACATAATTTTCATCTAATTCTAAAGAAGCTTTCTCTATATCAAAAATCTCTCTTCTAATACTATCTCTTTCATCTAATAAATCTAAATACATCACTATCTTATTATAGTGTTCATTATTAATATCATTAATCTCCTTATTAATGGCCATAAAATTATCTGATAAAGTTCTAATTAAAGCAACATAATCACTTTCTTCCTTTAACCAACTTTCAAGTTCTTCTTTAGCTTCACTATCACTAGCATTTCTTAACTCACTAATTTTATCTAATACTTGTTTATTAAGATTAGCATAATCATCTAATTCTTCTCTACTCTTCTCTCTTTTAATATATAGTTCATTAGTCATTTGTCTATATCTTAATACATCTTCTCTAATACTAGCCATATACTCTTCAAACGTCATTGTATACCTCCTCTATTCATTACATCTAGTATAGCATAAAATTACTAATTAAACAATCATTTTTTTTGCTTTATCGCATGGCGTCCCTCAGATTAAGCCCCTTAGATGGTGTATAATCTAGTGTGCTTTTTTAATTTACACACTAGATTATACACCATCCCCTAGGATGAGAAATAGAAGACTTACGCCTTCTATATTTCTCTTATTATAGTTAGTTTATCCTTATCCTAACGTAAATGGATTTCCAGAACTGCCATCTCCTCCAGTTATTGTAACATCAGAGTTTAGATAAAGGACTGGGCGGGAAGCGTAAGAATTCGAGACGTAGTTGTAGCTGTCGACATCACCAGAATCATACACGTAAAAGACGCACCAGGGGGAGTAACGGGAGCTCGGAGTAAGGGTCCATTGGGAAGTGCTCGTATTTCTAAGCCATGAGGTATCACGACAGTTTGTTTGATCAGAATCCCAGTTATATCCATCTAAACTACATTTAGACAAATCTCCTGCATACATATAATCAGATGCATACATTAAAGCTATTTTTCCTGTCCATTCAGTACTTCTTCCAGAATATACCGTTGTTCCTCTTTCAAATGTATAATAATCATTGGCATATAATCCTTTATATAGAGAACTACCTTCTAAATTCCATTTAGCATTACCTATCATTGCTTGGGATTCAGTAGATAAGCTATTTAGATAAGTTCCATTTAAATAAGTTTGTAATGTAGCTGTAGACCATTCATTTTCATTATCATCCCAAACATAATTACCTATACTCTCACTTCTTGCTATTTTTATTCTTGTTTCTTTCTTTCCTGTTCCATCATCTATATTATTAAATACACCTATTATTCGCCATAATTCATTATTAAATGTTACATAGTTATTAGGATCTGCTCCATAATATCTAATATTGCCTCCAATATCTTCCATCATTCCTACTTCGGTTGCATAATTATAAGTTACACCATTATTAACTACTTCTGTTTCATCAGCAGTTGTATAAATATTTGTTATTGTATCTGCACCAGTAAGAGGTTTCTCATCTGTTGCTTCCGCATTTAATCTAAGTTCAAAGTTCTGATTATACATTGTATTTGGATTAGACATATTACCATCGATCCAGATATACAATGTATATGTTGTAGGACTACTGGTTACTTCTACTCCACTTAGTAATACTATGTTATCTCCTGCATTACTATTAGCAAAGTTTCCTCCGGTTACTAAATTACTACCATTGTATATTTCATATTTAAACGAAGCATCTTTCAATCCATCATCTAAAGTTACTACAGCCATATTTAAATCTAAATATACTTGTCCCGTACTACTAACGGTAATATTCTTACTAATACCTTTTTCTTTGGTACTAGTAGGTATTAAATTATTATTCGTAATATTTTCTCCATCTTCATAATTAATGGTAATACCACCAACTGTTACTACTACATTAGTTTGTTCATTACTACTAGTACTCCATGTCCACCATGCTAGAGTACTTCCTAAAGCTATAGCGCCCATTACCAAAATTAACCCAATTATTATTTTTTTCTTATCCATTTCTTTTTCCCTCTCTCTATTTTCTATACTAATTATAACAAAAATAAATTAGTAATGCAATAAAAAATCGGGAATTTCGATTTTTTATTTAACTAATCTTAGAAATACTCTTATGATTCTTCATTAATTTCTTAGTACCATAAGGATAAGGAAAAGCAACGGTTATAATAGATTTATCTACTGCTACTACTACTCCTTCCCCATATTCTGTATGTTTAATAATTTCTCCTACTTCAAAATCAACATCGACATTATTAAGCATATTTTCTTTAACAAATTTCTTTGTTCTATCAATAATACTAGTCGTCTTCTTTTCTACATCTAAATATTTTTCATCGATCTCTTCCATAAATCTACTAGGAGGATTCATCTGAACATTACCAAATAACATTCTTCTTTTGGCATTTAATAACCATAAATTCTTTTTAGCTCTTGTAATAGCTACATAACATAATCTTCTCTCTTCTTCAATTGCATTACTTGTTCCTTCATTTAAAGCATTATAATGAGGAAATATACCTTCTTCCATACCAATTACAAAGACATTATCAAATTCTAATCCTTTAACTGCATGAATTGTCATTAAACTAACCTTATTATTACCATCTTGATGTTCTGATACATCACTAACTAAAGATATTTCATTTAAAAAATCATCTAAAGAAATAACTCCATATTCATCTTCATAGTTCTTAGTAATAGACTTAAATTCATTTAAGTTTTCTAATCTAATTTCACTATCTAATGTCTTTTCAGCTTCTAATGCTGCTTTTAAACCACTTTCATCAAGTACCATATCGACCATTTCTGTTAAAGACATATTCTCAGCTTTCTCTCTCATCTTTAAAATACTTTCTTTAAACTTAAGTTCCTTACCATCACTAATAGCTTCAAATAATGAACATTGATCACTATTAGCTTTATCTGTTAAATTATCAATTGTTTTAGCCCCAATACCTCTTTTAGGGGTATTAATTACTCTAAGTAAACTAACATCATCTTTATCACTATTAATAAGTCTTAAATAACAAAGTAAATCTTTAATTTCTTTTCTATTATAGAAGTAAAAACTACCAATAATCTTATAAGGAATATTTGCTTTTAACATTTCTTCTTCAATAACTCTGGACTGAGCATTAGTTCGATATAATATAGCTATATCTTCATACTTACATCCATCATTAACTAATTCTTTAATATGACTAGCTACATAAGTACTTTCTTCTTTCTCATTATCTAAAGTAACATATTTAATCTTACTACCCTCTTCATTATTACTCCATAAATTCTTATCTTTTCTAAGTTTATTATGTTTAATAACACTATTCGCCGCATTTAATATCATCTTAGTCGAACGATAATTCTCTTCTAACATAACTACTTTACAATCAGGATAATCTTTCTCAAAATTAAGAATATTCTTATAATTAGCCCCTCTAAAAGCATAAATAGCTTGATCATTATCTCCTACAACAAAGATATTTCGATATTTCTTACATAACATCTTAGAAAATTTATATTGAGCTTCATTTGTATCCTGATATTCATCAATTAAAACATATTTATATCTTTCTTGATAATTATTTAATACTTCAGGATAAGTATTAAATAATTTAATAGGTAATAAAAGTAAATCATCAAAATCAACCGAATTACCTCTTTTTAATATCTTATTATATTCTTCATAAACCATAACTATCTGTTTATCAAATTCTAATCTAGCAAAATCACTTGGACTCATAAGTTCATTTTTAGCACTACTAATCTTATTTCTAATATTTCTAGCATTATAGTACTGTGGACTCATATTATGTTCTTTCATAATTTTCTTAACGACAGTTAAAGTATCATCACTATCTAAAATAATAAAATTCTTATCGTATCCCAGTAATTGATAATTATCTTTAAGTATTTTAAGTCCTAAAGAGTGAAATGTTGATATTTGAATATGATATGCATCATTACCTATTAAATTAAATACTCTATCTTTCATTTCTTTAGCAGCTTTATTCGTAAAAGTAATAGCTAAAATAGAAGCCGGACTAACCCCATTTTCAATTAAATAAGCAATTCTATTAGTAAGTACTTTCGTCTTTCCTGAACCAGCTCCTGCTAAAACGAGCATTGGTCCATCTATATGCTTAACAGCATCTAACTGTGAATTATTTAATGTTTGTAAATCCATAATGTCACCACTTTCTATACCCATTTTATCATATCTTAATAATAATAACTAGTCTAAAAAGAACAAAATTAAAGATAAATTCCAACTGTTCGCTTGTTTTACAATATATTTTATTATATAATCTTCTTAGGAACATTTAATTGTTGGGTGGAGCCTTACTTTATTAATTTATTTAATGAAGGGAGGGCGGTATTATGAGTAAGAAAGATTTTTTAATATTTTATCTTCTTATAATAATATTCTTTTTATTAGTACTCCTCTTAATAGTACTAATATAAATAAAAGCCACCTAACTCATCTCATGAATTAGGTGGTGCTAAATTTTTTGGCGACACTCAACATGCGAAATTAAGTGTTCCTTTTTTATTGTATGCAAGTTTCCTTGACATATACATCATATCATATTTATCCCATTTTGACAAGTACCTTTTCAACAATATATTTGACTAAATTTTTTATAGAAAAACTAGTACTGTTCACCTGTTTTGCAATATATTTTATTATATAATCTTCTAAAGATTTTTTATTAGTACTCCTCTTAATAGTACTGATATAATGAAAATCCACCTAACTCATCCATGAATTAGGTGGTAACCAAATTATTTTGGCAACACTTAGGCATGCGAAATTAAGTGTTCCTTTTTTATTGTATTCAAGTTTCCTTGACATATACATCATATCATAAAATAGCTACTTTGACAAGACCATTATTTTCATTAAATCATGTAGAACTTAAACTAAAACATTCTAACTTTTCCTATATTTAATCATTTTATAAGTTTCCATAACAAATAAAACAATACTAGCAATTATAAAGAGAATAACCATATCCATGATAGGAACTGTTGATGTTTGAAGTAAACTACTAAGGAAAGGTACTTCCATAATTATAATTTGTAATACAATTGCACTGACAATACTAACTAATATTAAAGGATTTTCCCTTAATTTCATTTTAAAGATTGATTGTGTTTCACTCTTACAATTAAGAACATGAACGTTTTGCATAAAGACCATAAGGACCATAATATAGCCTCTTGCTAAACCAACATCCATCTTCATTACATCTATTAAGAAGAACCATACTATAAATACTATTATTCCCATCGTTAAACCCGCGATAATAACTTCTGTAAATAAACTTTTATTAAATATTGCTTCTTTCGGATCTTTAGGCTTTTCTTTCATAATATTTTTTTCTGTCTTCTCAAAAGATAAAGCAAAATCTTGTAAACCATCAGTTACAATATTTAACCATAATAATTGAACTGCTACTAAAGGCATTGGTAAATCTAAAATAATTGATAAAATAAAGAATAATACTTCAGCAATACCACAAGATAAAAGCATATAAGCTACTTTTCTAATATTACTATAAGCTGTTCTTCCTTCTTTGACACCGACGACAATTGATTTAAAATTATCATCAGTAACAATCATGGAAGCTGTTTCTTTACTAACATCCGTACCACTTCCCATCGCAACACCAATATTAGCACTCTTTATCGCTGGTGCATCATTGACACCATCACCCGTAACCGCGACAAATTCTCCTTGTCTTTTCAAAGATTCAACAATTTCTAATTTATCAAGTGGTGTCACTCTAGTAAAAACCCGTTTATTTCTAATAAAATCATCAAACTTCTTTTGTCCTTTAGCTAAATATTCACTAACATCAACACCAGTAGCTACTTCATTATAACTACTTACTAAACCTAAATCGTGAGCAATAGCATAACCTGTCAAAGGATGATCACCCGTAATCATAATAACTTTAATACCAGCATCCCGACATTCTGAAATAGATTGTTTAACTTCTTTACGAATTGGATCAATAAAGGCTACCATTCCCATAAAAGTTAAATCTTTAATATCCGAAATATCATAATTATCTTTCTTTTCCATGACACCATTAGCAAGAGCAATTACTCTATAACCACTTTGTGCTAACTCATCATTTTGTTTTAATAATATATCAGTATCTATTTTACTCTTTTTACCCTTTTTATCCATATATTTAGAATAGTTCATAATAACTTCTAAAGAACCTTTTACGGTACAATAAGTTTTACTATCAATTTCATAAAAGACAGCCGAAAACTTATTCTCTGATTCATAAGGAATTTGCTTAATTACCTTCATATCATCTTTATTAACTTTTGCTTTCAATCCTAAAGCTAGAAAAGCAATATCGATTGAATCCCCTAAGGCTTTAAAATCATGACCATTTTTTTCTAATGTTGCCTCATTATTAATAATTCCTAATTTACTAATAAACTTTAACCTGTCAATATCATCATTTGTCTTTATTTCTCCATCATCATTATATCCTGTTCCTTCAATATCATATAAAGCCCCATCAGGTAATATCACTTTCTTAGCCGTCTGTTCATTAACCGTCAAAGTTCCCGTCTTATCCGTTGCAATAACTGTACAACTACCTAATGTTTCAACCGCATTTAATTTCTTAACAATAACATTTTGTTTAGCCATTTTAGAAGAAGCAACCGTAAGTGCTAACGTCAAAGCAAGTGGTAATCCTTCCGGCATTGCCGAAACTGACAAAGCTACGACTGATAAAAATATTTCATCACCACTGACATTTTTAAACATTAAAATAAAAGCAACGATAAAGGCAACAATTACAACAACCAAACTAATTTGTTTTGAAAACTTTTCAACCCTAATCGTAAGTGGTGTCTTCGTATCTTTTTTACTATTAACAGAATCAGCAATCTTTCCAATTTCTGTCTTTAAACCTGTTGCAACCACGATTGCCTTACCTCTACCTGACATAACAGTAGTGCCCGCATAAACCATATTTTTAACATCGGCAGCTAATGTTACCTCTTTCAAAATAATATCAGTATTTTTATATTCATTATAACTTTCTCCCGTAAGTACCGCTTCATTAACCTGTAAATTATCACAATTGATTAATCTAGCATCAGCATTAACTTGATCACCAGACTCTAAAAAGATAATATCACCCACAACCAAATTTCTAGAAGGAATTTCTATTTGTTCATTGTTACGCCAAACTTTAACTTTATCGATAATCATTTTCTGTAAAGCTAAAGCACTTTTTTCAGCTTTATATTCCTGAATTACTCCCAATACTAAATCCACTAAAACAATAAAAATAATTGCTACTGCATCAATTATTTCACCAATAACTAAAGATAAAATAATAGTTATAACTAAAAGAATTTCAATCGGATTTAAAAGCTGTTTAAAAAACTTAACAATAATACTCTCACTTTTCTTACTAGGTAATTCATTATACCCATCTCTTTTTAAAAGTTCTTCTACTTGTTTATCCGTAAGTCCTTTATCATTAACATCTAATTTTTTATATAATTTATCTTTATCATATGAGTACCATCTCTCTTGCAAAAAAAGCACCTCCAAAACATATAATTATAAAACTAATTATATTATCTACATCTCTTAATTTTATATACCATATTCATACCAAAATTATATCAAAAAAAAATTCCATAGCAACAAAAAAAACTATTAACAAACAGTATTTTGCTAATAGTTTAAAATTTAAATTTAAAATATCAATGTAAATAATGAAAGTACTAAGATGTTAGCTAAAGCAATTGTCAAGACAATTTTGATTGCCCATCTAAACCAAGTTGCATATTCAACTTTAGCCAAAGCAAGTCCACCCATAATAGCACCACAAGTAGGAGTAATTAAGTTAACTAAACCATTTGAAGACACTAAAGTCATAATTGCTACTTCGACACTATAACCTAATTGATTAGCTAAAGGCCCTATAATAGGTGCTGATAAAGTCATTAAACCAGATGAAGATGGAACTAATACTGATAAAATAACATGAAGTAAATAATTAAGTGGTGTAAAGGCTAACTCAGGCATATCAGCAAGGAAATTAGCGGCATTATAAATAATATAATTATCTAAATATGTTACTGACATAAGCACACTAGCACCTCTAGCAATAGCAATAATCAAAATAACACCAACCATATCATCAGCACCATCAACAAATGTATCGACGATATCTTTCTCACCCATACGGTTAACAATAGCAATAACAATTGCCATAATTAAGAACCATAAAGCAGCTTCATAGAAATACCAACTACCAAGACTTGACCCTGTTAACCAACCAGTAAAGCCATCAAAGAAATTAATTCCAAATTCACCCCAAGGAATAAAGCCGACTATCATAACCAAGAAAGTAATACCAAACAAAACAAGTGTTACTTTTTGTTTACCATTCAAACTAACTTCCTTTTGTTCCTTATAATCTTCAGGTGTACCAAATTTCTTTTCCGCTTTTTTCTGTTCTCTTAAAGATAAGAAAGTAGAACCCTTATCTTTTTTAACTTTTCTTGCATAACTAAGAACAAACATAATTGAAATAAGCAAAGTTGTAAGCCATAAGAAGACACCAATCAATATAATAAGTCCCTGATTTACTTGAACACCTTCAGGTAAAGCACTAACTGCTGCTCCTACCGCGAATGGATTAATTGTTGATCCCAAAACACCAGAACCTGCTCCTAGTAAAACAATCGCCGATCCTACTAAAGGATCCATACCCGCAACAACCATTGTCGCTGCTAGTAAAACATAAAAACCAACTGTCTCTTCGAGCATTCCATAAGTTGTACCACCTACTGAGAAAATAAACATCAAAATTGGAATTAATACAAGTTCTCTTCCCTTTAGTTTTTGTACCAAAACCTTAATTCCTGTTTCAAGTGCACCTGTTTTATTGATAACTGCCAAAAATCCTCCTAATATCATAACAAATACACATACATCAATTGCCGACTCAAACCCTAAGATTGGTGACATCAAAATATCTGATAAACTAGCACCTACTGTACCAGTACCATTAATAATCTCCTCACCATTAAATTGTGCATTAGGCAAAAGATGTGATAAAATTCCAAGTCCGAAAATCAGAATTAGAATAATCGAAAAAGCAGACAACATAAATCCTGACTTTTTCTTTTTTCTTGCCATTATTTTTTACCTCCTCTTATTCTTGTACCTACATTTCCTTTTAAAGCGTCTCCTGCCTCTTCTAGTGATGTAATTATTGCTAATTTAGATGGATCACTCTTAACAAAATCAACACAAGCTTCAACTTTAGGTAACATACTACCTTTAGCAAATTCACCTTTACTAATATACTCTAAAGCTTCTTCGACCGTTAATTCATCGAGTGCTTCTTGGTTATCCGTATTAAAATTAATATAGACCTTATCGATTGCCGTCAAAATAAGCAACATATCAGCATTAATTTCCTTAGCTAATAAAGCACTTGAACGGTCCTTATCAATAACAGCTTCAACACCCTCAAGTAATTCAATATGATCTGTCTTAATAACCGGGATCCCACCACCTCCAACGGCAATAACTATCGTACCACTATCCACTAGTTGTTCAATAACGCTTTTTTCAATAATATCTATTGGCATCGGTGACGGTACAACTCGCCGATACCCACGGCCTGCATCCATGACAAATTGGTAGCCTTTCTCTTCACTAATTTTAGAGGCCTCCTCTTTGCTATAAAACATTCCAATTGGCTTAGTCGGATTTTGAAATGCCTTATCATTTGGATCAACTAAGACCTGTGTTATAATTGTTACACAATTCTTAACAATATGCTGTCTTTCTAATTCATCCTGTAAAGCTTGTTGTAATTGGTAACCAATATAACCTTGACTCATACTTCCACATTCCGCAAATGGCATGAGAGGTGTTTTAACTTCTCCATTCGCTGAATATTCCATTGCCACAAAAATCTGACCAATCTGAGGACCATTACCATGTGTCAAAACAATTTTGTGGCCATCACTAATTAACTTTACTAAAATTTTGGCTGTTTTTTCTAATAAATCCATTTGTTCAGAAGGTGTCGTACCAAGAGCATTACCTCCTAATGCAACAACGATCTTACTCATCTTTATCCTTTAAAGTAGCATACATAACAGCCTTTATTGTATGCATTCTATTTTCCGCTTGATCAAATACTTTAGACTTATCTGATGCAAAGACACTATCACATACTTCCATTTCCTTAAGACCAAACTTATCGTAAATATTCTTACCAATCTCTGTCTTCAAATCATGAAAAGATGGTAAACAATGTAAAAATATTGCATCATCATTAGCATTACGCATAACTTCTTCATTAACTTGATAATCCTTTAACAAATTAATTCGTGCTTCCCATACACTATCAGGTTCTCCCATCGAAACCCACACATCTGTGTAAATAACATGAGCACCCATTGTTCCTTCTTTAACATCCGTCGTAAAATTAAGCTTCGAACCACTTTCTTTAGCAATTTCCCTACAAGTATCAATAAGTTCTTGTTTGGGCCATAAATCTTTAGGACCAACACAAGTAAAATTAACACCCATTTTAGCACAAGCAACCATCAAAGAATTACCCACATTATTTCTTCCATCACCCATGAAAACAAAATTAATACCTTTAAGATAGCCAAAATTCTCTTCGACCGTCATTAAATCCGCAAGCATCTGGGTTGGATGAAATTCATTGGTAAGACCATTCCAAACAGGAACACCAGCATTTTTAGCCAAATCTTCGACAATATCTTGTCCAAAACCACGATATTCAATACCATCGTACATTCTACCTAATACTTTAGCCGTATCTTCGATACTCTCTTTTTTACCCATCTGTGAACTTCCTGGATCTAAGTAAGTAACCCCCATACCTAAATCACGACCAGCGACTTCAAAAGCACATCTTGTTCTCGTTGAAGTTTTTTCAAATAGTAAGACAATATTCTTACCAGCTAAATAACGATGCTCTACTCCATCATGCTTCTTTTTTTTAAAATCTTTAGCTAAATCAAGCAAATATCTAATTTCCTTTTCCGAATAATCTAATAATTTCAAAAAATTTCTGCCACTTAAATTAACCATATTTATTCCTCCTAGTCTTCTCTTATTAAAGGCATACTCATACATCTTGGACCACCACGACCACGTGATAATTCAGCACTATTCATTTCAATAACTCTAATACCATGCTCTCTTAAGATTTCATTAGTGATATTATTACGATTATAAACAACAACTGTACCAGGAGCAATACATAAAGTATTAGTACCATCATTCCATTGTTCACGTTCAGAAGCAATTGCATCTCCTCCCGCACAAGGAATAATTGTTACCTTAACACCTAAATAATTACTTAAAATATTTTCAAGTGAATCATTAATTTCTTTAACATTTAAATCCTCATCACTATTAGGATCATCCCCTTCAGTAATTTCAAATACTTGTAAAGTTTCCATAATACCAGGATGATATGTAAACTTATCAACATCAATTTGCGTAAATACTGTATCCAAATGCATGAAAGCTCTTGATTCAGGAATATTAAAAGCTAATATTGTATCAATTTTACAATTAGGATTTTTAAACATGTTCTTAGCTAACTTATCAATTGCCCCAGCTTCTGTTCTTTGCGAAATACCAACGGCAATAACATGATCGTTTAAGTTAAGCACATCACCACCTTCAATATGACATTCTTGGTAGCGGTCATAAAACATTTCAACCTCATCTTTAAATCGAGGATGATAATTAAAAATATACTCGGCATAAATTGTTTCTCTACTTCTCGTTACTGAATACATTTTATTAAGTACCACACCTGATCCTACACTTGCAAAAGGATCTCTCGTAAAATACAAGTTAGGCATTGGATCAACAATAAAAGAAGTATCTTCTGTTACCAAATCAACAAGTGATTTCTCCATAACTCTCTTATCACGATCAAGTTCATATATTTGAACACCTTCCATTGTCTTTAAAACAAATTCTTTATTATCTTCAATACTCATCAAATAATCAAAAACTAAATCACGATACTTAGGAGTATTAACACCTGCTTCTTTAATAAATTGTTTTAAGAATTTTTTCTTAATTTCTGGATTAAAATCCAATGTTTCTGCCATTAAATCTTCTAGATAATAAACTTTAACCCCATTATCCCTTAAAATTTGTACAAACTCATCATGTTCTGCTTGTGCTACCTTTAAATAAGGAATATCATCAAACAATAATTCATGTAAAGTTGTTGGCGTCAAATTTAATAATTCTTTACCAGGACGATGAACTAACACCTCCTTTAATGGTTTAATTTCACTAGTTACATTAATTGCACTCATCTTTTCCTCCTTCTTAATAGCCACATACCTGCCGGGCTATTATAAATAAATTATAACACATTTAACAAATATTACCAGTCTTCTAAGCAACTTTTGATAAAAATTCTTTTAACCTATCATTTTTAGGGTGATTAAAAATTTGATCGGCACTACCCTCTTCTATTATGGTACCATTTTCCATAAATATAACTCTTGTCGCAAAATTCTTAACAAAATTCATCTCATGCGAAACAACGACCATCGTCATTCCATCATCACCCAATTTTTGCATTAAACTAGTAACTTCCCCAATCATCTCTGGATCAAGAGCACTAGTGGGCTCATCAAATAACATCATTTTAGGATCCATAAGCATTGCTCTAACAATAGCTACTCTTTGTTTTTGTCCTCCCGATAATTGACTAGGATAAAAATCTTTTTTATCTTTTAAATCGATCGACTCAAGTAAAGAAATAGCTTTCTTCTTAGCTTCCTCATCCCTCATTATCTTCAGTTTCGTCGGAGCCAAAATCATATTTTCTAAAACCGTTAAATGAGGAAACAAATTAAATTGCTGGAAAACCATTCCCATTTTCATTCTTATCTTATTAATATCAACTCTACTATCACTAAGATCTCTTCCCTCGAATAAAACTTTTCCTTTATTAGGCTTTTCTATATAATTAAGACATCTAAGTAAAGTCGATTTTCCACATCCAGATGGACCAATAATAACTAACCTTTCCCCTTCTTCAACTGTCAAACTAATATTTTTTAAAACCAAATTTTTACCAAAAGATTTAGAAATATTCTTAGCCTCTAACATTCCTTACCAAGCTTCCTTTCCATTAATCCCACTAATTTTGATAACCCTAATGTCATTATCAAATAAATAAGCGCAACGATGATAAGTGGGAAAAAATAATCATAAGTTCTAGAAGCAATAATATCTGATGCCTTTGTTAATTCAATAATGCCAATATAAGCTCCTACTGATGTCTCCTTAAGTAAAGTAATAAATTCATTACCTAATGCTGGCAAAATATTTTTAATCGCTTGTGGTAAAATAATATACCTCATTGTTTTACTGTAAGAAAGGCCTAAAGAATAACCAGCTTCCATCTGACCCTTATCGATTGACTCAATTCCTGCTCTAATAATTTCTGCAACATAAGCTCCCGAATTAATACCAAAAGCAAGAACTCCAACTAGAACAATACTAATGTCGACACTTTTAAAAATAACATAATAAATAATCATAAGCTGTAAAACAACTGGTGTTCCTCTAATAACATTAACATATATTTTACCTAACATATTAAGTAATTTAAGCTTACCACTATTATCGTGATAATTTCTAACTATTGCCACTAATACACCAATAACTATTCCTAAAATAACTGCAAAAAAAGCAATAATAATTGTATTAAGTAAGCCTTCTAAAATATACATATAACGATTATCATAAATAACTGTATTATAAAAACTTTCCCATATACCCATATTACTACTCCTATTCTGTTGTATGATTAATCATAAATTCCTCAATTTTTCCTTCATTTTGCAGTCTTGTTAAAACATCATTAATTGTATTAAGTAATTCTGTATTCCCCTTCTTAACGACCATTCCATAAGAATCCGTAAATAATTCTTCATCCAAAATAACTAAACCATCATTAGTCTTAAGAATTTCTTGTGCTGGCAACTCATCCATAACAATTAAATCTACTTTTGCTGACTTAAGATCCTGAACTGCTGCCAAATATTTCTTTTGTCTAACTATTTCAGCATTAGGATAATTTTCTGTCACATACATATCACCTGTACTTCCAAGTTGAACAGCAATTTTCTGATTACTAATCTTATCAATATCATCGATACTACTTCCCTCTCTTACCACAACCACCTGTTTAGAAACAGCATAATTAATTGTAAAATCAATTTGCTTAGCTCTTTCCTCATCATAACTAATTCCTGCTGCACCAAAATCAGCTTTACCACTATTAACTTCATTAATAATTGAATCAAAAGCTACATCTTTAATAACTAATTCTTTTCCCATTTCTTTAGCTATTTCTTTAGCAATATCAACATCAACTCCAACAATTTCACCATCCTCATAATATTCATAAGGTGCAAAACCTGCTTCTGTTACCATAACAAGCTCATTTTCATTTTTACCACAGCTTGTACACAAAAATAAAACTAAAACTAATAAAAATAATTTCTTCATACTACACCTACCTTACTAACATAATTATAACACCAAAAGAAAAAAAAAACAACTCCTAAAAATTTAAATCAAGATAAAAGAAAAAGCTATTAACAAATCATTATTGTTAATAGCCCAAAGTTAATTACTACTAATTATTAACTTTTTTTCTTAATTTCATTGCTACAGCTATAAAAGCAATTGAACCCATAGCTACTAAAGCAATTGAACTATAAATACCATCAAAAGTATTAGGATTAGTAACTTCTTCTGGTTCTGTAGGTTCTGTCACCGGAGGCGTTGTTGTTCCTGGATCGGTAGGCTCTTCAATTGTTTTAAGTTCATAACCATAAGCAAAGGTATTATCTTGATTAGCAGTTACAACATTAGCACTTACTGATTGATATTCTTTACTACTAGCAGCACTTACTGTCATAGTATTAACACCACTGATAATCTTTTCCATAGCTATATCATAATCAGTATATAAAGCACCATTTTTATTAAGTGTAAATACTACATCATTGCTAACATTAGTACCCGTTGTACCATAAATAACAAATTTTGAAAAAACATTAGTCGTACCTGTTCCTGTGTAATAACCTTTACTTCTAAGTTCTACAGCACCATTTACATTAATTGTACCATTATTAATTATAGTACCTGTTTCTGTACTTGGAATAATAACTGTACCATCGATAGTAAAAATATCATCTTCATTTAACACTAAAGAGAAACCTTCAATATTTTGTTGTTGAGCAATCGCACTTAAAGCATCAGGCACTTTAATAAAGAAATTCTCTCCTTCACTTAAAGTAACATCTCCATCGATTGTCATTAAAATTCTTTTCGCACCAGTTGATTCATCTAAAGAAAAAGTAACACTACCATCATTAATCGTAAATGCTCCATTTTCTCCAATATAAACATCTCCTGCAACAGTTAAAGTATCATCTTTAGTTATTGGTGTAGAACCTGCAATAAGCGTTAAGAAATCAGCATCTGTATATTCTTTAGCACTTACATTTTCCATACCACATAAACCAACCATCAAGACACCAAATGTTAAACACATTTTCTTAAACATATCATCCATTCTCCTTTCTATCATCATTATATAACAATATTTTAAATAACACAATAAATTATTGACAATTTATCAAAACTAAATTACAAAGCACAATCTAAATTTAAAATAAATTGTAAACTAAGTGTCTACCCATGACCATTAACACTTTTAAAAACGACGAATATAATAAATTGTATGAAAAGGAGGAAATATGAAAAAAACTATCATAGGTATTATTACCTTAGTTGTCATTTTAGGTATAGCTATCTTTGCTATTTTTAAAGATGACTCTAATGCCAAATTACAAAAAATCACTTTAGCAGAAGTAACCCATAGTATCTTTTATGCCCCACAATATGCCGCTATTAGTGAAGGATACTTTGAAGATGAAGGCCTTGAAATAGAATTAGTCTTAACACCAGGTGCCGATGCTGTTATGGCAGCCGTATTATCAGGTGATGTTGACATTGGTTTCTCTGGAACTGAAGCAACCATCTACGTCTATAATGGTGGCGAAAAAGATTATGTCCAAACATTCGCTGGTTTAACACAAAAAGATGGGTCATTCTTAGTATCGAGAGAACCATATGAAAACTTTACCCTTGAAGACTTAAAAGGAAAGTATGTCATTGGTGGAAGACAAGGTCTTCGGATGCAAAACTTATAATGTTTTTTTCTTAATATTAAAGAAAACCTAATCAGGCTTCCTCAATTATTTTCTTTAATTTATTTATTTGTCTATTTAAAAGAACACATAATCTATATATTCTTTTATCAGACATTTTGGTAATACTTTGATACTTATGTAGTAGTTTATCAAATTCTTCTGGTATATCTGATAGTTTTGATACATCTATTCTTTTTATATTTCTTACTACTTTAATAATTTCATCAAATGGTTTTACCTCGTAGAAAAATCTTCCATTTCCTGATATGATTACTTCATTTTCATCATAATATGGAATATTCAAAGCCATACCATTATCAAATATAGGAGCGACATCTAACCATTTTAGGGTATTAACATCTCTTATAATACCAAAATTATTTAAGTGTCTATCTTCATTCATAATAAGAAAATCTAAGATATACATATTTTCTATTTTTTCTCTAGCATTAGAAATACCATTTTCCTCTAATTTTTTAATATACTCTTCATAGTCATCTGTATTATCATGTCTTTTCATATCATTTTTTATTTGACAGGCGGTAATAAGTTCGGTATCTTTATTTATAGAACATGGACATTTAGATACTACGGTATCTTTATATACATCTAAGGTATATGGGACATGATTAAAACCTAATTTATCACATATCATAGATGCTAAAACCTCATTAAAAGGTTGTAATATTTCATTTTTATAACCGCCTTTTAATAGATATCTTGTACCATCTTCAATAATCCATGCTTTTTTTAACATACCATCAGTAGTATTATTAGGTGTTATAAGAGAAGTTTCTTTTTTTACTATCTTGCTATTAAGTGAAAGTGAGGCTTCTAAGAACTCAGCATAGTCAAAATCATTATCAAAAAAGTTAATATCATCATACTTCAAATTACTATCAATTGGTTTTAACCAATATTGATCCGATAAAGATAAACCGAAAGCTTTATCTAATAATTCAGTTGGAGCACTTATATCTAGGCGATGTAATAATAAATCTAATTTATCACGCCAATTAGGGATACCTCTTCCTCTAAACCACTCTGATAAATTTGTTCTAAAAGGAGTATCATTGATATCATCTTTAATATAAAAACTCTTTAAAATATAAGGAGCATAATCAATATTTTTAACTTCTATAATTCTATCAAAAAACTTAGAAACTGTATTATATTCTGCAACTAATACTTCTGTATTTTTATTCATTAAAATACATTTCATAACCACACCTTCTTCCTAATGTAATATGTATTATTATACCATATCTCCTTATATTTTTCATTAATATAGCTTGAATTTATAGTGAATTTCTACTATTTTATCTTCACTTATAAGTATCTTATCAATTAGATTTACTAATAAATTTCTATTTGGTTTTTCAAAAGATAAATATTCGTTTATCTTTTTTAATATTTCTTCCTTTTCTTTATTACCATCTTCTGTATCAATATTTTTAAGTTCTTCTTCTAACTCATCTCTTTGATTTTTCCAAGAAACTATTTCATCTTTGTATTTTATTGTTAAACGGTTAAACATTTCCATATCAATATTACCACTTAACTTATCTTCATATATTTTGTCTATATATGAGTTATTAGTTCTAATTCTTTTATCTAATACATTAATTTCCTTTTGTTTTTTAATTTTAATATCATTTTTCTTTCTTTCTTCTTCTAACTTATTAGAAAATGAACTGCTATCTACATACTCCTTGCACATCTTTTTAATTTCTTCTAACACAAGATTTTCCAATTTTTTATAATTACAACTGTGTGGAGTACATAAACCATATTTAGAATGAGATATATAATAAGTACAACAACAGTAATATCTTTTCCCATCGCTACTTTTATTTATACCTATTGCGTGTCCACATTCTTTACATACCATAAAGCCAGAAAGTAATTGAATATTATTACCAGTAGGTTTGTTTTTGTTTTTCTTTAATAACTCCCCGACTGTATCAAATACTTTTTTATCAATAATTGCTTCGTGGGTATTTTCTGTAATTATCCATTCTTCTTTAGGCGTTCTAATTTCTTTTTTAGACTTATAATTTAACTTTTTTCTTCTACCTTGAGTAAGATTTCCGATGTATGTTTCATTTGTAAGCATTTCTTCTATTGTCCTAGGACACCATAATTCATAAGCCGTAGATTTCACACCTCTATTAAGATTTGCATAAACACTAGGGGTAGGAATATGCTCATCAGAGAATATATTAGCAATTTGCCTTGGACTTTTACCATCGATTACTAAATTAAACATTCTTTCAATAATAGATCTAACTTCCTCATCAACAATAATTTTATGCTTATCATTAGGGTCTTTTTTATAACCATATACTGCTTTCCAACCTAAAAACTGTCCTTGCTCCTTTTTGGCTCTTACAACTTTTCTAATTTTCTTAGATGTATCTTTTAAATAGTAATCATTAAACATTAGTTTAAATTGTAAAAACTCTAAACCTGGTGTTTCGTGCAGTGTATCAATATCATCATTTAAAGCAATATATCTTATACCTCGTTCGGGGAATATTCTTTCGATATATTCCCCCATTGAGATATAATCTCTACCCATACGAGATAAATCTTTGGTAATTATGGTATTAACTTTACCACTATCAATATCTGCCATTAGTCTTTTCCAAGAAGGTCTATCAAAATTAGAACCAGTAAAACCATCATCGACATATTCATCAACATATTGTAACTTTTCTTTTGTCTTCTCTAAGAATAGATGTAATAAATCTCTTTGATTTGTAATACTTTCGCTTTCCATATTATCTCCATCTTCACGAGATAGTCTAATATAAAGAGCAGTATTAAATGTTTTACCTTTCATATTCTCTCCCTTCTTGGTAAAACACATTAACAAATATATTATATTAACTATTTTTAAAAGTTCCAGCCTCTAAACAATAGTCAATTAAAAATTGTTCCATTATTTGTTGTAGTGTCTGCCCATTTTCGTTAAATACATTTATTATTTTCAATTTAACCACCTACTGCATTTTATGTATTTTAATAAACTAAAATACTTTTATACAGTGGATTTAGGTCAAGTTTTTAGACACATTTTTACAAAAACTTATGTTAATGTGTTCTACCTTTCCTTATTTTATAAGCATTTTTTACATCATAAGTTTTAATGCCGGTGGGGTGGAATGCCTGAAATGACATTCGAATGGGCCTTAAGAGAACACGGAATAGATCCTAATAAAGATTTAACAATCGATACATCAGTTGACTTTGCCGCAATGGAAGGGGCCTTTATTGGAGGAGTTGGAGACTTTGTTACCCTATTTGAACCAAATGCTCTAAATGTAGAAAAAGCAGGCTTTGGTCACGTAGTTGCATACGTTGGGGAACTAGGAGGAAGTGTCCCATACACTGCTTATAACGCTAAAAAAAGTTATATAGAAGATAATCCAGACATTATTAAAGGATTTAGAAACGCTATTAATAAAGCATTAAAATTCGTATATGAACAAGATAGTGAAACTATAGCAAAAGAATTATTAGAATTTTTCCCTGATACTTCATTAGAAGATATTATTAAAATAGTTGATCGTTACAAAAATGGCGAAGCGTGGAAGAAAAATATAACAATTAACGAAGAAGAATGGAATCATATTCAAGATATCATAATAGCAGCTGGCGAATTAGATAAAAAAGTAGATTTTGAAAATTTAATTTACACTAAAGATTTTGAAAATTATGAATAATTTATTAATAATAGAAAACCTAGAAAAAACCTATTATACCAAAGATGGTGAAATAGAAGCTATTAAAAATTTATCACTAAAAGTAAAAGAACAAGAATTTATAGCCATCGTTGGACCGTCAGGTTGCGGAAAATCTACTTTACTATCAATCTTATGTAATATAGAACAAAAAACTAGTGGAAATATAATATTTCCATTTAACTCTAAACTAGGTTATATGCTACAACAAGACTCTTTATTTGATTGGCTAAATATATTAGATAACTGCCTAATAGGTCTAAAAGTAGAAAAAAAATTAACAGAAGAAAAAAAACAAAAAGTAATTAATTTATTAAAAACATATGGATTAGGAGATTTTATTTATAAATACCCTAAAAATTTATCCGGAGGTATGCGTCAAAGAGTAGCTTGTATCAAATAAAGACAAAAAAAGCAATAAATGCTTTTAAAAATTCTTCTTCTCTATTTGTTAATACATCTAAATCATTAATATTCATTATTACAACCATTTCCTACATATATTTATTTAATTTTCTTCTAAATGAAGAACATCTAAAATATATTTTGTGATAAATATTAACAAATTTTTTTAATATTGCTTGATTAAAGTACTTCCCCCGCTACAAATAGTATTGCTACCTCAAAATATATATTTCTAATTATAAACAGCAGTAGAATGTTTATCTAAAAATCCATCTAGTAATTCAATTATTGTAAAAAAATCTATATTTTTAGCATAATTTCTTTTATTTATATACTTATTCCATAAACTATTTAATCTTTCGCTATTTTTTAATTCGTTTAAAATCTTTTTGTAATCTTCTAAAACATCTAATGAATCTCGCTTTTTAAAAGTGTTTTTCATAGCAGATAAAAGATCATCGTAATTTATATCATTACTAAAATTATTGATAAAGACATAGATATCATAAAAATCTTTCATTCTACTATTATATATACCTCTTTTTAAAACAGTTTCTATCTTTTCAGCTAAAATAGTTTCAATATTATAGCTACTTATAGTTATTTCTTTATCACTAAATATCAATGGATATTTATATTTTAATTCTCTTGGTGTAACTTTATCTCCAGTAGAAATATCTATCTCTAAATTCACTCTCATGTTTTGAAATCTACCTACAATATGATATTTGTTACCACCGTATTCATTACCTTCTCGTATATTAGTAATATTAATTAAAGCAAATTTAACACCATCATTTAAGTTAATACTCAATATTTCATTTAATATATTAACCATAATTTCTTCTGAAACGTCTAAACCTTTAACAGTAGTATCCATATCTTTTGTAGCTCTGTTATCAATACCAAAAATTGCAGATAAAAGAAGACCACCTTTTAAGATAAAATTATCATTATATTTAGAGATAGATATTCTTTCCAGAATTCTTTCAAACATAAATCTTTGTAATAATTCATAATAATCAATATTCTTTTCGCACGATAATTTTTTAGCTTTTGTTTCAATATCTCTATAATCTACCATTTCATCATTACCTCAATTATCGTATTAACTTTATCATAAACATTTAACTTTTTAGCATATTCTTCTAATAGTTTAATATTTTTTTCTTTACTATTAAAATAAGTATTTAAAATCCTATTTTGTAATTCTAAATCAAACTCATCATTACTTCTTAACATATCACAAATACATCTTTCGGCATTATATATTTTAATAGGATTACCAAATGGACTTTCAACAGTTATGATTCCAAGTTCATATTTTTCCTTAGATACATAATGAATATTATAATTACCTATTATTTGTTTTTTTCTTGGCATAGTAACATCGATAATTGATGGAGTTAAATTAGTCATATTCATAATATGAAATGCCGTATTATATGAAAATACTGCATCAGGATATCTCAACTGAATAATATAATACTCATCTTCCATAACATTTGGACTCATATATATTCCATGGTTAACTTTTTTTATTTCTCCATCATCAACCATTTTAGGAATATTTTTTTTTTTTTTTTTTAAATTAATAATATCTCTTGTCAAAATATAATTGTTTTTTTCTTTTAGGTATTTTTTTATTTTTTTTTTTTTTTTTTTTATTTCACCTTT
>CALVRZ010000001.1 GCA_944358875.1 uncultured Bacilli bacterium | reverse complement strand
CTAATACCTTTTTCTTTAGTACTAGTTGGTATCAAATTATTATTAGTAATATTCTCCCCATCTTCATAACTAATTGAAGCTCCACCCACTGTTACAACAACATTAGTATTTTGCTCATTACTGGTTGTCCATGTAAACCATGCTAAAGTACTTCCCAAAGCTATTGCCCCTATTACCAAAATACTCCCTATAATTATATGTTTTTTCTTCATTTTCTACTTCCTCCCATATTATTAATATAACTTATTTAGTTTACGAAATATGTCATATTTTATTCTTATTTAAATTATAACAAATAATTAATTATCTTACAACATATTTGTAGTAATAAAACAAATAAAAACTACAAAGAGATAAGCCTAAATAGACTTACCCTTTGTAGTTATCTTTACATAATTATTTATTTTGTTACTTAGAAGGTAATTTATACCCCCCCCCTGACGAACATAAGTTTGACAACTCTTTTAACCATAGTTATTACCTCCTTATTATTCTTCTATCCTCTATATAAACCAATCTTCTTTTTCATCATTTCATATTTTTCTTTAGCCATAGCTAAAGTTTTTTCTCTACCTTCATCTAAAATACGGTCTAATTCTTTACCATTTAATATTTCATAATATCTAGCTTGAATTTTCTCTAATTCACTACAGACAACATCTGCAACTGCTTTCTTAAAGGTACCATAATTTTGACCCTTAAATTCTTCTTCAATATCTTCCATACTCTTATAAGTTAAAGCAGCGTATATTCCCATCAAATTAGATACTCCAGGTTTATTTTCAGGATCAAATCTAACCACAGCCTCACTATCAGTTGCGGCTTTCATAATCTTCTTTCTAACATCATCCAAATCATCCAATAACTTAATGACACCTTTAGGATTTTCTGCTGATTTACTCATCTTCTTCGTAGGATCTTGTAAATCCATAATCTTAACTTCCGTATCTGTATAGTAAAAATCAGGAACTTTAAAAGTATCGCCATACTTCTTATTAAATCTAATTGCAATATCTCTAGCTAATTCAACATGTTGTTTCTGATCAACACCAACAGGAACATAATCAGCATCATAGATAATAATATCGGCCGCCATTAAAACTGGATATGTTAATAATCCAACCGTAAAATTAGCATTCTTTCTACTCTTATCCTTAAACTGTGTCATTCTCGATAGTTCACCATAATAAGAATTACATTCTAACATCCAACTTACATTAGCATGATATATATTTTCTGATTGAATATATATCGTATTCTTCTTAGGATCAATACCACATGCCAAATAAAGCGCTACTAAGCTTCTAATATTCTTTGGTAGTTGTTCTCTATCTTGTGGTATCGTAATTGCATGCATATCCGCAACAAAGATAAATGAATCATACTCATCTTGTAACTGTTTCATTTTCCTAATTGCGCCAACATAATTACCTAAAGTAATTACTCCTGTAGGTTGTAAGCCTGTTAAAATTCTTTTCATCTTATCACTTCTTTCCTATTTAATTATAGCACAGGATAATAAAAAAAAGAAGAATTATTTAGTTTTTTCTTCACTTTTTTCTAATCTATTTAATACTTCTTTCGTAACTAAAATAGCTTTCTCTCTTACTTCATTAGCTACACTTTCCAATACTGGTGTACCTTTTTCTTTTGCAAGTTCGATTAATTCACCACATTTAACCTTAAGTTCTTCACCTTTTTTCTTAGCTAACTTAATAGCCTTTTCTTTATCAAGATCTTCTAATTCCTTTTTAATTTCATCAACTTTATTAAAGAATTCTTCTTTAACTTCATTAACATCAATTTCTTTAACTTTGTTAATTAATTCATCTAGTTTCCTTTTAAGATCTTGTCTTGTTTCGCTACCTTTCTTAGGAGCAAACAAAATACCTAATCCTGCACCAATACCAAGACCTAGTGCAAACTTACCTAAACCACTTTTTTTCTTTCCCATTGCTATTCACCCTTTCCTTTTCCAAATATTTTTTTAACAACTGAGCTAATCCCTTCGATAACATTATCTGTAATTGTTGCAAACTTATCAGTTACCATATCAATTATATTAAATAAATTATTCAGTTTATTAACCTTAATATTAACATCATCGACGACTTTTTCAATTTTATTCATCGTAATAATCAACTTTATACCTAATATTATTAATACTACTAATAGAATAGAACCAAGTATATACAAAATAATTGGTAAAATCACTAAAGCTGGATTAGTCTCAATCATTCTTATCCTCCTTTTCCATATACATTGAATCAATCAAATTAAATAAATCATCTGTAAGTTCTAAATCTTCAAGAGGAGTATCCTTGACTTCTTCATTCTTCTCTTCTTCAATATCATCACTAATTAAACTAATATCATTATCTTTCAAAGGTGTTACATCTTCTTTTACTTCTATCTTAGAAGCTCTTGATTCTTCATCATTATGATTAACAATAACCACATCATCATTATCATCAATTGTTTTAGTTGAAGTATCAGGTTCATAAGCAACACCAAAATCATAATAGTTTTCGACAGCTTCATCAATTGTAATATTATCTTTTGGTTTTACATCCACTGTTTTTTCTTCTTCTGTCATTTCATAAAGTAAATCATCTTCACTAATTTGTTCCACTTTAGTACTTTCCTTTAATTCCTTCAATAACTCACAATTTTCACACATCATATTATCTTTTATATCATCACTTAAAGTTCCAAAAGCTTTCTTTCTAACACTTTCAAAATCAAGTTTCTTTGATGGTCTTTGTAATTCATAAGAATCTTCTTCCTTAGCTCTTACCTCATCTTGATGATAATTCTTGTCTAGTACACCATACACAGGCGAAATAATTGGCGATGGAGCAAACTTCTTTTCTTCCTGCTTTCCTTTCTCTTTTTCCTTTTCTTTAGCACTCTTATTATAAAGTTCTACTTTAGGTTTAACTGGAACTTCTTCATGCTTAACTTCTCTTCGCATTACTTTTTCTTCTCTTGTCTCTTTTCTTACTAAAAAAGCATCATCCTCATCATCATAATCAATTGGAAAGCGAAAACTATTATTAGGTTTTAATAAACCATCATCTTCTTCTTTTTTCTCTTCTTTTGGTTGTTCCAAAGGAATTACCTTCTCTTGTTCTTCCCGTTCAATCTTCTCACGCATAAAAGTAGGAAGTTTATTTTCTTCTGGAGGAGTAATTTCTTCTTCTTCGATTACTTTTTCTTCTTCGACCTCCTCAACATCCGTAAATAAATCTTTAAACTTATCTAATAGTCCCATTTAAAAGCACCTCTTTCTTACTCGTTTTCATATTCATCAGGCAATACCACATCATTGTCATCATCTTCTTCTTGGACATATTCACTCAAATACTGAGAAAACTTACTTTCTGAACCACTTGGTTTATCTATTTCATAAGTTATTTCTGAGGAATTAACTGAAGTATCATTTACTATTCTATCTATTAAAGTATCATTATATCTAATACTATTTAATAATATCATGGCATAACTAATCGTACTACTAATCTGATTTTCACTCACATAAGCTTCAATCTTAGCATAATTATAGACTATCTTAACAAAATATTTTTCACCTTCTTGTCTAATCCCCACATAACCAGTCTTACCATCTTTTTCAATATTTTGATAAAAATAACTAAAATCTTCTGTCTCTCTATAATTAAGCTCATTCTTATAATAATAACTAATAATATCGACATACATATATAAATAAGTATCCATAAAAGCTAATTTCTGATTAAAATCATTATCTTCTTTTAATGTTACTCCTCTAGGTAAATAATATTTATACCCTGTAGATACTTCATTTAATAAAACCAAATCCGAGTCTAATGACTGATCGATCAGTTCACTATAACTAAGATTATTAATATTAGTACACCCCGATATCATTAAGATTGATAGTAGTAGTAATAGTTTCCTTTTCATGTACTTCACCTACTCTTTCCTTATTATATCAAAAAAAAGAATAAAATAAAATACTTATCTTTAATTTTTTCATTTTTTTTATTTTTTACTTTTTTTATTTGCACTAACTAGTCCTGTTGGTATATCAACTATCTTTCCATCTTCTAATATTGTTTGAATATTATTTATTTTATCTACCCTATCGGGGACCATAACAATCATATCACCATTGTACATAATAATAGTCTCTAGTACTTCTTTCTCATTGGTAAGTTTAGCAATTTGCTTAAAAGCATCAAGCTGCCAAATATCTGCGATAGAAACATTTAAACCAACATCTCTAATATTGTATTTATCTTTTATTTCTTTTGATAAGTTTTCTGTTAAAGTCTTCTTTTTCTTATCGTCACTAACATTACCATGAGTATGACCAATGGAAATAACATCATAATTATCATCATTCAATAATCCTCTAAACTGATTAATATCATTACATACATGAAAATCAGATTCAGCTTTATTAATATCATATTTTATCTCTTCAAATAAAATATAACTATTACCATCTATTTCTTTTCTCTTCCCTAAAAGGAAGAAAGGAACTTCTAAAGCCGTATCAATATCACTAATTCTTGCCACTAACTTAGTATATACATCATATACTTTTGGACTAATAATTACCTTATCATCACTTTCCAATATTGTCAGTGGTGAAATAGGAATATCACTAACTTCATAAGCACCATTATCTTGGTTAGCCATAACTATATCGATAATTTCATCTTCATAACCATGATTAAATAATAATTCCATAACTTCTGGTGGTACATCATTTCTCATATCACACCTACTTTCATAACTAATTATACCAATTAATGAAAAAAAAAGAAAGTTATTTGTTAAACTTTCCCTTTTTTATAATATTTTTTCATCAAATTAAAAGAAATCCACCTAACTCATGATATAAATTAGATGGAGCACATAGTAATAATATAATAAAAACCACCAAACCTAACTCATCTAATGAATTAGGTGAACCCAAAAATTTTTGGCAACACTTAAGCATTGGCAAATTAAGTGTTCCTTTTTTATTGTATTCAAGTTCCCTTGACATATTCATCATAACACAAAATAGCTATTTTGACAATACCTATCTTTTAACTCTCTTTTTATATAACATAACTATATCAGTATCATTCTTTGGATATTCAAGAACAGAATTAACAGGAAGACACCACAAATGTTTATTATCAAAAAGACTATTAATTAGCATTACATCATGTATATAAGTCCAATCTTTTTCAATATAATAAGGGCCATATAAAGGCAATTTATAATTATATAAATAACCAATCTGAATAATTCCCTTATCATTTAAATAAGGTAAAAGTCCCACGATTAAATCTCTAAACTGAATTAAAGTATCTTTATCGAATAACAAATCCATATATGAAGAAATATTAGATAAGAAAATATAATCATATTTAATATTTAAAGTTCTATTCAAATCAGTAACATTAACATGATAAAAGTTAATATCAAAATTCCTAATTTTCTCTCTTAATAAATAATAATTTTCATCATTATTAAGATAATCATTACACTTAATATTTTCTTTATATCCAACTGGTTCTTTCATAAACAATTTAGCATTTGACCGAATATTTAAACCAGAATTAAAAACATTACCAAAATGAAAATCCCAATACTCTTTTGCCTCAGTTTTTAAAAAAGGAACTAACTTATTATACACTTTCTTACTAAATGCCTTCTTATTATATTGATAAGGAACGGGATAATCTTCAAAACAGAAAAATTCAATAAATTCCTTTCTCTCTAAACCTAATATTCCAGCTTTCTTAAGTTCATAATACCAAATACAATCACGATTAATATCAAAAGCATCAATCCTTTTAGTCCCCCATAAAATCATATTAAGTATTAAATCACCAGAACCACACACAGTTAAAATATCTTTATCCCTAAAATCCAAATAATTATGCATTTCTTTTATATTTTCATTTGTAAAAGGATAAAACCTTTTAAAATACTTTTCTATATTAACTTCCATTTACATCACCCAATATGACTATCTATTATATACTATTTTTCTTTTTTGTCAAAATTGAGTGCTTCTAATTCTGGTAAAATAAATTTACCATCCTTTCTAATAAGAACATCATCAAAATAAATTTCGCCACCACCATATTCTTCTCTTTGAATTAAAACCAAATCCCAATGAATCATCGAATTATTACCATTATCAGCTTCATCATAACACTGTCCTGGCGTAAAATGTAAACTTCCCTTTATCTTTTCATCAAATAAAATATCCCCCATTGGTTCTGTAATCATCGGATTAAAACCTAAAGCAAATTCACCAATATAACGAGCTCCCTCATCCGAATTAAATATTTCTTCTAACTTGTCTTGTTTACCCATCTTTGAACTAGCTTTTATAATTTTACCATCTTTAAATTCCAATCTAACATCACTAAACACTTCACCATGATATACACTTCTCGTATTATAAGTAATAATGCCATTGACACTATCTCTAATTGGTGCCGTAAAAATCTCCCCATCAGGAATATTATATTCTCCCGTACAAGGTTCCGCATGCATTCCTTTAATACTAAAAGTAATATCTGTATCAGGCCCCAAAATTCTAACTTTATCCGTCTTTTCCATTAATTCTTTCAAAGGTTTAATAAGTTCGTTCATCTTAGCATAATCCATCGTCATAGCGGCCATTGCATATTCATAAAAATCATCATTCTTCATCATTGCCTTATAAGCATCCAAACAAGAAGGATAATTAATTAGTACCCATTTTCTATCATTAATCCTAATATGATCAATATCCTGAGTCATTTTACTAAGTTTACTTATAACCTTACTATTTCTTTTTTTATCAATATAATCATTAACACTATAACAAATCGTAATAAAAGCATCAAAATTATCCACTTCAAATTCTTTTCTCTTCGCAAAATTATCTAATATATCATCATTAATTTTTTCATTAATAAGAGCATTAATCTCAGGATCAGAAATTTTAACTAAAACATAACCACCAAGATCCATAATCTTATTAACTAAAGCTTTTACTAAAGGCTTAGGCTCTAAAGTCTCACAAGAAATAAGAATTCTATCTCCCTTTTTAACCTTTAAAGAATAATTAACCACAAGATTAGCAAGTTTATCAATTTTATTTTCCATTTTTATCACCCTTTTTAAAATATTTCTATATAATAATATGAAAGGAGCTTGATACCATGTATAATAATAGGCCTATGAACCCATCATTTCGTCCTCGTCCACGACCTGGTATAAATAATGGTAATCGGTTCATTGGAGGTGGTTTTCTAGGACCCTTTATTCTAGGAGGAATAACCGGAGGTTTATTAGCACCCGCCTTCTACCCAAGACCCTATCCACCATATCCATATCCTTACCCACCAGTTCCATTTTATTAATCAAAGAAGCTGTCATAATTCGACAACTTCTTTTTAATTACAATCACTATCATCAACTCTTGGTGACAACACCATATTACTATCTCTATAAACATAAACAACCATACAATTACTTACATCACTATTATCTATAGGACTAAGTAAACTATCTCCTCTAAAATAACCATGATTAAGTAAATTATAAGCTCTAACAATAGCAACTTCCCCATCATTATCATTTTGCCATTCATACTCATTATCACAATTAATCAAATTTCCTTCACATTCCTTAACATAAGTTAAAGCAGCATTAGCAACATTATTTTTCATAATCTTGTATGCTTCTTCCTTATTCAAAGCTAAACTATTACCAATAATAGAAACCCCAATTAACATAATAACAGATATTATAACTAAAACACCCAATAATTCAATTAAAGTAAAACCTTTCCTATTCATACATCTTCACCTATTTAAATTATATAATAAAATATGGAAAAATGAAAGGTTAATTCACTTTTTATCTTAAAAAGTCTTTTTTAAACTTTTATTTTTTTCTTGAAAATTCCAATTAATTGTCTCACCTTCATAAATTTTATTATTATCATCACTTAACAATAATGAAACATCAAAATAATCAATTTCTCCTAAATCATTATAATTTAAAGAAACAATATATGCAACTACTCCATTTTGATTTAATCTAGTCGCAGATGGCACTCCTAAAAAAAGATGGTCTTGCTTATTACAAACATAATTATAAATAAACCCTTGATGTAAATGACCTGATATTAGCAAATTATAATCCATATTATCAAAGAAATTATTATACTTCATCTCTTCTAAATTATTTAACTTTTTATCACGAATCATCCAATTAAGATACAACTTATGACTAAGATGCATCTTAACATTTGAAAAATCAATATTCCAAGCCGTCCTAGGTATTACATAAAAATTACTTACATATCTAGATAATTGTCTTAAATCATACTCAATAGGTATATTTATCATCTTATCATATGTCAAAAAGCCATTAAAATATTCATCATGATTACCAATCAATGAATAAGTATCTATTTCAGCACAATCAGGATAATATCTACCAAATAAAGCTAACTGTTTTTCAATCTTCTCCCTATCCCATTTATCATAATCTAACCGTGAAAAAATATCACCTAGATGAAAACATTTATTTACCCCCTTTTTCAAAGCATAATCATAAATATTATGTAACATTGAAAAATTTTCTAATTCTGGATTTCCTATATGTGTATCAGATATTAATAAAATTTTCTTATTACTAGTATTATCTACTGTAAATGAATAATAATGACGCGTAAAAGCAGAATCTTGATAATATCTATTAGCAACATAATGATATACAGCATCTTTTTCCCAAAAGTCATCTCTTACAATTATTCCATAATCTACTAATAAAATATTTACAGCACATTCTATTTCTTCAATACTATAAAATTTCTTGGCCTTATCCAAATAATTTTTTATATCTTTAATCGTTAAATCATTGTATAAATAGAATAATTCTTTTAATTCAAATACTAAGTTATCAATTTTACTTAATAAAACGAAATCCATAATATCCCCCCAGATGGAAGTATATTATAACACATCTTTATCATTTTACCAAAAAAACAAATCATAATCTATTATCATGATTTGTTTTATAATAAACTTAAAGTATTGTTATTGTAAAAACAATTTTCTTTTTTTCTCTTCACCATCATCATTATTTAACATTTTTGCTTTAACAGAACGATATTCTTCTATTAATTTATTAAATACAGTTTGAAAATCAGTATCATAAAATCTTCCGGCACAACGATTTTCATGACCACCACCATTACAATTAATAGCTATCGTTAACAAATCTATTTCACAATCAGGAATCTTCTTTAATTTTAAGAAATAATTATTTCCACATCCTACTATAAAACAAGTTATAGGATTTTCCTTCGTAGGACCTGTCAATTGATCAAATTTCTTATGTTTTAAATACTTTGTAATATCACCTGCTTCTATAGGCTCCAAAAGTGTATAAATTTTAATATCTTCTCCACTATCAATTACTTTAATTCTATCATATAATTTTTCCTGTTCTGGTGTCATTTTATTCATATCATCTTGAATATCCTTTTTCTCTTGTTCTGTTAATTTCAAATAGTTTACCATTTTTTCTGTATTTAATGTTACATTTCTTTCAAATAAAGAAGTATCACTTGCCATACCACAATATAAATTGTAAGCCATATCCCTAGGAATTGAAAAGCCATCAAAAATAAGCAATTCCGTAATTATCTCACAAGTAGAAGAATAACTAGGAAGAACCATTTTATTAGTTCCTAAGGCTTCCACTTCTACTCTATTTTTATCATGATGATCAATAATATAGCGTCTATTAACTTCAACTTTATTAATTAAATCAAGTCCATAAACTCTATCTTGCTCATTAACATCACAAATAATTACATCATCAAAATCTATCTCTTTTGCTTCTTCTTCCGTATATACTTTTAAATTATTCTTTACTTTTTGTAAAAGCATCGTCGGTTCAATCACAGGAATAACTTCTATATCTTCATCATTAGTTAAAAAACTAATATAACTAGCTAAAGAAAGTGTACTTGAAATAGCATCATAATCAGCATTTTTATGGGTAAATAATCCTATTCTTCGTTTTCTTTTCGACTTCAAAATTGGATTTAAATAATCACTATCCATATGACTTTTAAAATATAATTGTTCTTCTTTACTTAAACTTTGATAAATTCTTAAAACTATTTCTTTTAAATCATAATATGTTTCTACCCTATTATCTTTTAAATAATTAATATAACTAATAACATAATTTAAAATATCTTCATTTGATAAATTAATATTATTTATTTTTTCTACAATTTCTCTATCCATTTGAGTATTATCATTATCTAAGTTTAAATCTTTTAAAACAGGTAAAATAACATTTTTATATTCCGAATGATATTTATTTAAAGTCTGATAAGCATTTAAAGGTTTATCACTCTTCGTATATCTAGCTATTTCCCAATCCAAAACCGTTTCTATTAAATCCGTATCATGTTTTATTGTAGATGATTCTAAATGATGGTTAGAATTAATTATATGTAGTCTATGTGCCGTAAATATACTACTAATCATATAATTTAAAACCTTATCCATATCATGGTACTTCATTTCTTCCAAAAGAGTTTTACCAACCTTTCTTTTTTCACCCAACATATTAATTGCCATAGTATGCATTATTGAATATTTTATTTGTCCTATATTAAACATTTTAAAAAACTCCTATCAATATTATTATCTTTCGATTATCTTTTTAACTTCTCTTACTTGTTCATCAATCGTTAAATGCGTACAATCAACTAAAAACATTTTATTATGTAACATCTTATTTTCTTTCATATAATTAAAAGTATCTAAATAAAGTTGATTATATCTAAATGCCTCTAAATCATATTCAGATAAAACCTCTCTCATCCTAATTCGCTTTTCCAATTCTTCTTTATCATTATTAATCAATATAATTATATCATTGTTATTATTAATTAAATAATCCTCTATCCTTTTAGCACGAATATCCATATCTATATCAAAAAACATATTTTTAGATACAACCTCAACCAATCGATCCTGACATATTATTCCATCTTCTAATAATTTTTTTATTGTTTCTGTTTTACCTACACCATCAGTACCTTCAATAATTGTTCTATTGGCTTTAACCATACCATTATAAATGCCATAATTCTCAAAAGTCTTAGTATTAGAAACTTCTAAAAAGCCCTTTGGTGGAACATAATCCTCTAGTGGTTTTGTGGAAGATACTTCAATCATTACCATCCTAATTGGTTCTATAAAATAATCAGCATCAATTTCATAATCACCATCAATATAATATTTCCTAATTTTTCTAACACATTTATAATCATTTTTCTTTAAAACATCATAAAATTCCTTACTAGAAATCTCCTTAACATCAGTAATTTTACTCATTTTATTATTTCTTGTATATTTAAAAACGCCTCCATCATTATATTCACGATATTTAAAACCATTAAGGTAAGTTTGCGTCAAAATATACTCTTCGATACAATCCATTCCATTTAAATACTTTTCTAAATATTCCATCTTTGTTGGTATAAATTTTCTTTCTTCATTATTAATTTTCCCTAATCTTAACTTAACCATAATCACATCTCCTCAAAATTAATAGGTTGCAAATGATAATCAACTAGTTCACCACCATAATAAACAATATTAGAATAACCATAATCTAATTTTTTTACATAAAAAGTAATAGGAATATCATGGTAAATCCATTCATATCGATCAAAAAAATTCTCATCTTTACATTTAAATATTGCTTTATTAGCCATATAGTCAATTATCTTATCAGAATCACTCTTCGTAAGGCCATTTTCAAGTATCCATTTAGAATACCTATTATCAATATTATCATTTAAAGTATTTACATTTAAAGTCTTTAAACTAACTGTCTTAATATTAGGATATTTATCAATAAACATCTTTATTTCATCTAAATATTCATCAAAAGTCTTATTTTTCATCATTACATAGTTAAGTCTTATCTTAGCTTTTTTAAAATTATCTGTATTAATATAATCTCTTTCATAACCAAGAATTTCCATATCTTTTTTAGAATCAAAATAACATCTTGTAATTTCAATCATAAAATCATCTTTTAACATTTCAAACTTATCATCTTCATAAAAAATATTACCACTTGACTGCAACCTTTTCTCATCAAATAAGTTTACCCTATTAGTAGCATCTTTAATCATTTTTAAACTATCATAACTATTTAAAGATGGCTCTCCATTTCCGGAAATTATAAAATATTTAAATCTAATTTTTTTATTCTTCAAAAAATTTAATTTTTCAAGAAGTTTATCTAAAGAATCATCTTTAATTGGCCATTTCGTAATTTTTGCCGTACAATAAGGACAGTTCTTATCACATTTAAATGAAGAAAAAATTAATTCTAACTCTTTATACTTAATCATTCTAACACCTCTTGTAAATATTTAACAACCTCATCATCATTCTTATATTTATATAACTTTATTTTATTATTTCTTTTTAAAGCATTAGCAATAGCAAACCAATAATCAGATTTAATCGTGTAATTAGAATCTTCTTCTTGGTATAAAATTATAATTTCTTTATTATTCTCCAAAGCCCAATCAAGTTCAACAATTGTACCAACAGAAAATTTTTCTCCAAATACCGCAACATAAATATCTGAATCAAGTACTGCTTTATATTCATTTTCTAAAACAACATTACAATCGGTTGAAGTATAGTCCCCATTTGATGCTTGTTCACAATAAAATGGTCCACCATAAATATACTTTTCATTTAATCTTAAATTTTCCTGAGCAAAAGTTAACAAATGTGCATTACCTAATAAAATAGCTCTAAAATCATTAACTAACTTTTCACTTAAACTTAAATCATTATTTTTAATTAAATTAAATTTACCTGCTAAATAAACCTTTTTCATCACCATTACCTCCATTATTTATCATAATTTTTCTCCAATTAATAAAACTACCAATAGCCATAAATGTCCATATTAAATTTAGTGCAAATAAATATAGAGCTTGGTCGGGAAGTAACAAATAAGTAATACAATAAAATATATCATTTATAAACCATATTACCCAAGTATCAATCTTTTTAACAATCATATAATATGTAGCTATAAATGAAGAAACAGTAGTAAAAGAATCAATTAATGGTAAAGGATCATCCGTCTCTTTCAATATCAAAAATGAAATAAACGTTGCTACCAACATAATCAATATATAAATTATTCTTTCTTTCAATGAACAAGCTTTAATATCTCTTTCATCCTTTTTATTCCATACAATAAACCCTATCATTCCCACAAAAATGTAACACAAATTATTAATAGCATCGCCATAAAGTCGTACACTAAGTGAAAAAGCAAACATAAATAACATTTGCATAATATATGCTATCCAATTACTTCTTTTATTTATCATTACTAAGTAACCTTGTAATAAACCAAATAACGTCGCACCAATTTCTAAAAAATTCATTCTTTACTTCCTTCCATTTTTATCATTATTAATCATCAAATTAATAACTATCTTATCTTTCTGATTTTAATATCTTCTAATTTCTTCTTTAATTCTTTAGCCGCTAAATATCTAGCACTACATAAATTTTTAACTGTACCATCTATTTCAGCTAAAGTTTTTCCCTTTTCAAGTTCAAAGATCGAATCAAAGCCAAAACCATTTCTTCCCCGGGGTTCTTTAACAATCTTACCTTGTATTTCTCCTTGAGCAACAACTTCTCTTACCCCATCATAATAAACTAAACAACATACTACTCTTGCTCTTCTATCCTTTATATTTCTACATTTATCTATAATAGCCTTATTAATTTCTTCATCTGTTTTATTTTCTCCTAAAAAACGATGGGTTAAAACACCTGGAAATCCATCAAGTGCATCAATACATAATCCCGAATCATCAGCAATAACAGGATTATTAATCAAAGCATATAATTCTCTTGCCTTTTTTGATGCATTCCCATAAAAACTATCTTGATCTTCTAATACATCAATTTTAATTCCCACTTCATCTAAAGAAACAATATTTCCTTCTCCAAAAATGTCTTTTAACTCTCTTATTTTGCCTATATTATTTGTTGCAAAAACCATATATCCTCCCTTCAAGTTGTATTATAAATTAAAACATGTTATAATACAAATACTTTTTAGTTATCTTGTCATAACTACAAGTTATGAATAAATTAATAAGGAGGAACGAAGTATGAACATTAACTTAGAATTATATAAAATCTTTTTAAATGTCGCCGAACAAAAAAATATTACTAAAGCCGCTAAAAAGCTAATGATTAGCCAGCCTGGTGTTAGTAAATCAATAAAAAACTTAGAAGAACAATTAAATTGTAAATTATTTGTCCGAACTAAATCAGGTGTTTACTTGACTAAAGAAGGTAAAATGTTATATTCAAAATTAACTGATGCTATAGAAATAATTGATAATGCTGAAAAATCTTTGATGGAAATGATTAACATGACTAATGGATATATAAATATTGGCATAAGTAATACTTTAACAAGAAAATTTTTATTAACATACATAGAAGAATTTCATAAACAATATCCCCAAATCAAAATCAAAATATATACTAATCCTACTGATGAATTAATAATTAAAGCACGAAATGGTATAATAGACTTTATAATATTAAACTTACCTTATGAAGTCCCTAATGATTTTACAACAAAGAATTTAAAAACTATACAAGATTGCTTTGTCGCAAATTCTAATTACGATTATCTAAAAAAAGAAACAATTCCCTTAGAAAATTTAAATAACTATCCCTTAATTTTAATGGCCAAAGGTTCCAATACAAGATATTTTTTAGATAACTTCTGCCTATCTCATAATATAACTTTAATTCCTGAAATGGAACTTGCCAGTTACTCTTTAGTAACTCATTTTGCCAAAATAGGCTTAGGAATTGGTTTAGTTACTAAAGACTTCATTGCAAAAGAATTAAATAATGGTGAACTTTTCGAATTAAATATCGTTCCCAAATTAAATGAACGCCATATTGGTCTTATCTATTTAAAAAATAAATCCTTAAGTTATAGTGCTCAAAAGTTTTTACAATTATTAAAAAAAGAGAAAGCTTAATTTTACTTTCTCTAAAAAAAGTTATAACACAAAATCAGGATGAGCAAAGGTTCCACCATTATTGCCTGATTTTGAAATAATACCGATAGCATTAGTAGCCTTAATCCATTTTTGAGGTGACATATAAAAACTGTTTTTACCAGCCTCACTCTCAAAGGTCTCGAATTCGTGACCTTTAAAATTTTCATTATTTATACTTTCCCATAATCCTAAATATAAAACAACATCTTTATTTCTCATCCAAGCATAAACGGGTATTTTAGGTTCTTCAGGATTTGCATATCTTGCTAAATCAGTCAAAGATATATATTCTTTATTATCAATTCTTAAAACACTAATTTTCTGATTCTTTACTACTATTTCTGTTTTTATACTAGTTGTATTCATCATCCACATCCTTTCTACAACTAACACAAAATTAGTTAATAATTTATTTTATCACTTTTTTAGAAATTTAACTTCACTCCTTGAATTAAATATAATACACACACAAATATATTTGTCAATAAACTTAACTAAAAAAAATACCAATTAATAAACTGGTATTATTTTTTCTTTATTTTTTTAAGACATGTATTTTTTTGATTAGTGTCAGATAAAGTAGCCTTGTCATCAAATTCTCTTAATAACCTAACAATATCAACATTAGGATGATCTTTATGTTCTAATATAATTTCTTCTATTAAAGATCTAAAATAGCTATATTTTTTAGGCATTAAGTCCCTATTCATTAAAACAACATATCTACTATCAGGATCAATTTCATGTTCCAAAGTATTATCAAATCTTTGACCACATATAAAACATGTCCATCTTTTACCTGTTTTATCTTGATCAATTAAACTTTCTGTTAAAATAGGATGTGGACAATCCTTTTTATTACTTTTAACATCTAAATAATCTTGTACTGAAAATCTTATCATATTAAAATCTCCTCTCATTATATACTAAAACTCCAAATATTTTGGAGTTAATTTCTACTGGTACCGGCCAAGGGACTTGAACCCTCACACTATTGCTAGTAACAGATTTTGAGTCTGTCGCGTCTACCATTCCGCCAGGCCGGCATAAAATGGTAATATAATTATACTACACTTTTTTTAAATTTGTAAATAGTTTTACATAAGTTTTTTCGTAACTTCAAAAATATCATCATTAATAACCAAAGTAGCCATCTTATCATAATTCGTTTTATCATTATTAATAATAACTAAATTATTTCCTCTAAAATAGCCCACAAAAGAAGCAGCTGGATATACTACTAGTGATGTTCCAATCACTAGTAATGTATCAGCTTTATTTAGTGAAGAAATAGTATTATTAATATCTTCTTCTTTAAGTGCTTCCTCATACAAAACAACATCGGGCTTAATAATACCTCCACAAGAACATTTAGGAATACCATCACTATTAAATACATAATTAGCATCATAATACTTATGACATTTCATACAATAATTATTCAAAATACTACCATGAAGTTCAATAACTTTCTTATTCCCAGCCCTTGTATGAAGTCCATCAATATTCTGAGTAATAATCATCTCTAATTTACCCATTTCCTCTAATTTAGCCAAATACTCATGAAGAATATTAGGTAATTTATCTAAAGAATTCATCTTATCTCTATAAAATTCATAAAACTCTTCCGTATTATTCATAAAGAAATGATGACTTAATATTTCTTCAGGATCATACTTATATTTCATATTATATAAACCATCTTTACTTCTAAAATCAGGAATTCCAGATAGTGTTGACACACCTGCTCCCGTCATAACAACAATATTATTACTATTAGCAATAATCTCTTTCAATTCTATAATTTTATCATCCATATAATCACTTTACCAATTTCTTAACATCATTAATATCCCATTTTTCTATTTCTGATGCTACATCAATAATATATTCAAGATCAAATGCTAAAGGAATCCCCTTCAAAAAAGCATTTCTATCATTACTAAGTAGATATTTAAGTTCTGAATCACTTAATATATAACACATTTCATCATTAGTTTTTCCTGTTATTCTAGCTATTTTACTATAAAATTCAATAATAGCCCGACCCTTAGTTTCCAAAACTAAATTATTACCAGTAAATATATGCAAATATCTAAATAAGTCCATTAAAAATTGTTCTTCTGTTATCTGAGTATCATCTTCATATTCCTTCATAAATGACATCACAAACTCTGGATTCATTTGTGAAAAATACTTTGCAAAAAAGTCTCTTTCTCCATCTTGAACCCCTTTTTTCATCTTATCCCTAAAAATAGGCATACTATCATTTACTCTATTCATATATTCATTATTACTTTTTAAATCTTCAATATACTTATATCCTCTTAACTCTACTAATCTTCCCTTATCAAAAAGAATCGATAAAACAGAAATAATTAACTCCGTATCCGTAATATCAATATAGTCAAATACCCTTTTTGTTTGCTCCCATAAAGCCTTCTTATCAAGAAAAGGACCTAATATATTGTAAATATTCTTCTTAAGATAACTATATCGTGAAATAAAATCATAATCCATTAAAAACACTTCCTAACGATACTTATTATTCTTTTGCATTTCCCTTTCTATATCTCTTTTCTTAATTGTTTCTCTCTTATCATAATTCTTCTTACCACGAGCAACACCAATTAATACTTTAGCTCTACCATCTTTAAAATAAACCTTAAGTGGAACAAGTGTATATCCTTCCATTTCTATCTTTATCTTTAACTTTCTAATTTCCTTCTTATGGAGTAATAATTTTCTTGTTCTTGTCTCTTCATGATTAAATTGATTACCTTCCTTATATAAAGCAATATGCATGTTCAAAAGAAATATTTCATCATTTTTAATAATGGCATAACTATCTTTAATATTAGCTTTACCATTTCTAATTGACTTAATTTCCGTTCCTTTTAAAACCATTCCAGCTTCGTAAGTATCTTCAATTTCATAATCAAAACGTGCTTTACGATTTATAATTTCCATCTTATCACTATCCTAATTCACTGACAACCATCGTCTCATCCATATCTTTAATAACGGCACTATACTCATCATACAAACGACTAGCATCACTCATATAATCATAAATATCAGGACTTGCAAATGGTACAACTTTAAAATTACGCCAACCACTGTAATATGTGAAAATCAAATCATTTTTAACATCACTAATTTCAATATCAACATCATCACCTTTAGTCCTCTTAGTAATTGTTAAAGATGGCATAAGTCCCACCATTTTAGCATAATCCATCTCTGTATCTTGCGCCGAAATAAAGTTACCTAATGAATAAATAACTAATGTATCATCAATCCAAGTAACGGGTTGGACAACATGAGGATGACTACCAATAATAATATCGACACCTAAACTAGCTAAATAATTAGCCATATCTTCTTGATAGGCCGTTGGTGTATGGGTATATTCAACTCCCCAGTGCATTGCTACCATTAAAACATCAACTTTATCACGTACTGCATCAATATCCTTCTTAACTTGTTCCTTATAAGCTTGATATTCATCATCACTATCAGGATCATTAATAGCTAAATCAGTTGGCCATACATTTACCATATACTCTTTACCTTCAGGAACAGGTATTCCATTAGTTCCATAAGTATAAGATAACATACTATAAGTAATATCATTCATTTCCTTAACTTTAACTTCATTACGTTCTTCTTCACTACAATAACTACCAGCATATAAAACCTCATCTTCATGTTGTTTCCAATAAGCACAAGAATTCTCTACCGCTTCTTGTCCCCTATCGATCGTATGATTAGTAGCTAAACTTACCATATTAAAACCAGCATCTAACATTGCATCCCCAAACTCATATGGCGAATTAAATGTCGGATAATCAGATAAACCAATCTCATCTCCCCCCAAGATTGTTTCTTGGTTATAATAAGCAAGGTCATAGTTAGAAACAATATCTTTAATATAAGTTAACATTGAAGCAAAATCATAACCATTATAATTAGTCTTCTCCTGCGCATCCTTATAAATAGATGAGTGAATTAAAGCATCCCCTACCATAATCATCGATACAGAAGTAACTTCTTCCTTAGTTTCATCAGCAATATGTTCTTTACTAGGTTCAGGATCATTAGAAGTAACTTTAGCAACAACCAAAACAATTCCTAAAATAATTAAAATCAAAATTGTAAGTGCAATTATTATTCTTCCTACCTTAAGTTTTCTCTTAACTTTCCTTCTTTTCTTTGCCATTTTTCTTAAACTCCTTTACTAACTCAAAATCAACATTCATCGTATCTTTCGATGCCCCCACAACTTTTACTTTAACCTCATCCCCAAACGTATATTTTTTCTTTGAATTTACGCCAATTAATGACATCGTTCTGCTATCATATTCATAATAATCTCCTGAAATATCGCTTGCCTTAACTAAACCTTCAACCGTATTAGGAAGTTCGACAAACATGCCAAACTCAGCCACTCCACTGATAATACCATCGTATACTTCACCAATATGATCTTCCATATATTCAGCTTTTTTCATCTTGTCGACATCTCTCTCACAAGCCACCGAATCTTGTTCCTTTTTAGAAGAATGCAAAGCAATCTCCGGTAATATTTCTTCCCAATGACGAATAACTTCATCACTATAATTATCGTTATAATCTTTAATCAAACGATGTAAAGTTAAATCAGGGAACCTCCTAATTGGAGAAGTAAAATGCGCATAACACTTACTACCTAAACCAAAGTGACCAATATTTTCTTCTGAATAAATAGCCTTCTTCTGACTTCTAATAGCAAGTTCATTTAAAAGTCGACTCTCTGGTTTATCCTTAAGTTGATCTAACATATATTGTAGATCTCTAGCCATCATTTTTTCATTTCTCTTACCCTTAACCACATATCCTCTCGCTGCAATAAAATCTAAAAAGCGTTGTAATCTTTCCATATCAGGCTTATCATGAACCCTATAGATACCTGGTAATCCCCTGTAATAAATATCACTAGCTACCGTTTCATTAGCCACTATCATAAAGTTTTCAATTAATTTCTCACCTGTTCTTTGTTCTCTTAATTTAATTTCATATGGATGACAATTCTCATCGACCAGTATCTTAGCTTCTGGATCTTCAAATTCAATATATCCTCTATTTATCATTTTTTTTCTAAGTATATCAGATAATTCATTCATCAAAGTCAAATGACTAGCAAACTCTTGATATCCATCATCAATAATATTATCTTCTAGTAAATGATTAACACTATCATAAGTCATTTTCTTTCTACTTCTAATAACACTCTTTCTAATATCATAATGTTTAACATTACCCTTACCATCGATGGTCATAATACATGACATGGCAAGTCTATCTTCATTTTCATTCAAAGAACAAATACCATTTGATAACTGATGGGGAAGCATTGGTACAACTCTATCAACTAAATAAACACTAGTACCGCGATTATAAGCTTCTTCACCCAAAGCCGTATTATCTTTAACATAATGTGAAACATCAGCAATATGAACACCTAATTCATAAGTACCATCATCATTTTTCCTAATAGAAACCGCATCATCGATATCTTTCGTATCCGCTCCATCGATCGTAAAAATAACTTCATCTCGCAAATCCAAACGATCCTTCATCTCTTCTTCACTGACCGAACTAGGAATACTCTTTAATTCCTCTTTAACTTCTTCACTAAAGTAAGGCCTAAAATCATGATCATAGACAAAAGATAAAATATCAATCCCTACATCATTTTTATGACCAATAATTTCCACCACTTCACCGACATATTTACTACCATTAAAAGGTTTAACCAATACTTTATGACCTTCGACAGCCCCATTTAACTTATCTTTAGGTATTTCCATATCGATCGTTCTATCTTTATTCAAAGCATCAACATAATATTTATTATTCTTCATGTATACTTCGCCCACGAATGATGATATATCTCTTTTAACTATCTTAATAATTTTACCTTCTGTCTTATCACCAATTAATTCAATCAAAACCGTATCACCATTTCTAGCGCCATTAATATTACCAGCACCAATATAAATATCTTTCGTATCTCTTCCCATATCAACAAAGCCAAATCCCTTTGGATTCATAATAAACTTACCACTTAACATATGACTATTCTTAAGTAACATATATTTTTTCTTTTTATCACTATAATATAAAGTACCATTTTCTACCATCATATTTAATGTAGCTTGTAACTCTGTCAATTCTTCCGTTGTCTTAAGTCCTAATTTATCATAAATATCCATAATAGCCAAACTAGGATTACTCTTATCATCCAATATTAATAAAATCTCTTTCTCCATATAATCCTCCCTCATATTCAGAAAAAAGCTTACTATAAGTAAGCTATATTGACATAATTAAACATAATATAAAGAAAACAAAACCTAAGAACATCGTTAATCTTGTAATAAATAACTGAGGTCCTCTTTCTTTACGATTCGCAAATAAATCAGCATTACCACCCTGAATAATTTGTGATGCTGCCTCTGCTTTACCACTTTGAAGTAATACAAGTGCTATAAGCAAAATTGATACAATAATTACTGCAATCTCCATAATGTAGCCTCCATTTCTAACAATCTAATTATATCATAATAATATTAAATAAACAATATCTTCATCATAATTTTAAACTAGAGCATTAAAGGAAGATTATTATTATTTATTTTCTTCTACTTACAACACTCCTACCACGATTAATCAACCAAAGAACCACCGATGATATAATAAACCAAAAGCCAAAAATCATTATTACAATTAAGGTTGCAAAACTTAAATTATCTAATAATGTACTATCATTTGTTCCCATAAAATATAATAACATTACTAGCCAAGAAAGCACCATAACTGCCATATAAGCAATACAACTATTTTGAATTGCAATTCTTGTTGTCTTTTTTATTTGCTTTTTACCATTAAAGCAAAATGAACCTATCAAAAATAATATTACTGCTACCATTAAAGTTACTGATGGTAACCATAAATAACTAATAGTGGCAATTGGACTAAGCATAACTAAAATAAAAGTACTAACTTCAAAAGAACATAAACCAAAAGTAACAATTAATAAAACTAAGCTTAATAAATAAAATATTCCCTTCATATTCTTCATTCTATTCTCACCTAATATTGAATACCCCAAACGACCATTTCTTTAGCTTTTTTACCACAGCAAACACAAGTATCACTAATATGTTCTTGTTCATCTTCAAAAGGAATACATCTAGATTTAAGACCTTTAATTTCTTTCATTTTAAGTTCACACTCTTCACTACCACACCACATAGCTTTAATAAAACCAGGTTGGGTATTCATAATCTTTTTAACTTCTTCCATATCTTTAGCCGTATATATCATTTTATTACGTCTTTCTAGAGCTCTATTATATAAATTGTTTTGAATATCATCAAGTAATTTACTAACAGTACTAACCATGTCATCATTAATAGATACTTGTATCTTATCACCTGTATCTCTTCTAGCCAAAGTAACCTGACCTTGTTCCAAATCTCTTGGACCAATTTCCATTCTAACAGGAATACCATTAACTTCTGCTTCTGCAAATCTAAATCCTGCGGACTTATTACTATTATCAATATAAGTAACAATTCCCTTATCATTAAGTAAATTAGCATAATAGTTAGCTTTCTCCATTACTTCATCCGTATCCTTAATAGGAACAATAACAACCTGTTTCGAAGCAATCTTAGGTGGTAAAACTAAGCCCCGATCATCAGAATGAACCATGATCAATGCTCCAATCATTCTTGTACTAGCGCCCCAAGAAGTCTGATAAACATGTTCTAACTTATTATCCTTATTTAAAAAAGTAATATCGTAAGCTTTAGAAAAACGTTGTCCAAAATAATGTGATGTTGCTGATTGTAAACTAATTCCATTGTACATCAAAGATTCAACCGTATAAGTATAATCAGCACCCGCGAATTTTTCTTTATCAGTCTTCTTCCCAATAATAGAAGGAATAGCTAAATATTCATGAAAGAAACGATTATAAATATCTAGCATTTGTCTTGTCTCTCTCTCTGCTTCTTCTTTCGTTGCATGAACTGTATGACCTTCTTGCCATAAAAATTCTCTACTTCTAAGAAAAGGTCTTGTTTCTTTTTCCCATCTTAAAACACTGCACCATTGATTATATAACTTAGGTAAATCCCTGTAAGACTTAACTACTGAAGCATAATAATCACTAAACAAAGTCTCAGATGTTGGTCTAATACAAAGCTTTTCATCAAGTTCTTTTTTTCCCCCAATTGTTACCCAAGCAGCTTCAGGTGCAAACCCATTAATAAGTTCACCTTCTTTTTTCATCAAATTCTCAGGTATCAAAAGAGGTAAATAAACATTTTGATGTCCTGTTTCTTTAAACATTCTATCGAGCACACTTTGTATTTTTTCCCATATTGCATAACCATTAGGTTCAAAAACAATACATCCTTTGGTATTAGAATAAGTAGCTAATTTAGCCATTCTAACAACATCCGTATACCATTTAGCAAAATCAACATCACGACTTGTAATTTCTTTATTGTTAATATTATCTTTCATAATGCACCTCACATTCAACATTATATCATAATTTTATTCAATATATCATAGAATTTAACAGAAAAACAAAAAAAATTATAAAAAAACAAAAAATTATGTTGACATCACCTATAAATATTGATATAATTTAACATGTACCGAAAAGGTATCATAAATTACGGTACGTGGGGAATTAGCTCAGTTGGCTAGAGCATCTGCCTTGCACGCAGAGGGTCAAGGGTTCGAGTCCCTCATTCTCCACCATTTATCGGGAAGTGGCTCAACTTGGTAGAGCACTTGGTTTGGGACCAAGGGGTTGCAGGTTCAAATCCTGTCTTCCCGACCATTTAGATTATATAGTCTTGATTTTCAAGGCTTTTTTTATTAAAATTAAAGAACTTAGTAAAAAGTTATTCATTTCTACTAAGCTCTTTTAAATTTACACTCATTTCCCTATATTTATTAGATTTATCATAAACTATCACACTTACCTGCCTCACTTTTCGTTCATTATTTATTATCTACTATCAATATCATACCATCTAAATTAATAAAAGTCCAGATTTCCCTTTGCAAAAAATAATAAAATTGATATAATATAGTTATGTTCACGTAGTTCAGTTGGATAGAATATTCCCCTCCGAAGGGAAAGGTCAGGGGTTCAACTCCCCTCGTGAACGCCATTAATGATATATCAAGAAAGGAAATAAATATTTTATGACTAAATTAAATTTAGAAAACTATTTTACTAATCAAAAAATTTATGATCCAAGAATTATTATTACCATTATTGAAGATATTACAGGTAAACCTTTTAGACAAATAAAAGAAGATATCAATAATCAAAAAATAACTGTTACTAAAGAACAAATTAAAGAATATTTAGAAAAAAAATTTATTGAAGAAGAACCTGAAACCAAAAAAAGAATAGAAGCCAAACAACAAGATCTTTATAATCCTAATTGGCAAGAAGAAGAACAAAACATAAAAGCTTTAAGTATAAGTCAAGAATTCGTTGATCATATTATCGCAGCCAAATATGATTTTGATCCCTATACCCTAGAATACTTTAAAAAATATACTGCTATTGTCAAAAGAAAATTAATTTTACTCCTAGATCTTATCGAAAAAATCAGTATAAAAGATACTAAACCAATTCAAGATCTTCTTACTGATTTAGATATCAATCTAGATACCTTTGGTAATATTACCAAAGACGATATCATTCGTTTAATTAAACCTACTATTGATAATCTTAATGATTTAGATGAAAAAGTTCAAAGAGCCAACAATTTAGCTACTTATTTAACTTTTACCATCCAAACAACTAATTTCTATGAAAGTAATATCTATCCAAGCTCAAGTTTACAAATCAAAAGTCCTTTCCACGACCATCTAAAAGGAAATGTACCATTATCCCCAAACCAAAAAGAAGAGCTTGAAAAAAAGCAAAGAAAAAGTATGCACACATTAATAAAATCCCTCTTAGACTAACTATCAAAGAATATTAATCTAAAAGAAAGTTCAAAATCTTAATTCTTATATGCGCCCTCGAATGTAGTGAAAGGAAGGAAACTTAATATGAAAATAATATCATGGAATGTCGCCGGCTTCCGAGCCTGTTTAAACAAAGGCTTTAGCAATTTCTTTAACGATATCGACGCGGACATCTTTTGTCTTCAAGAAATAAAAGCCACACAAGATCAAATAAATTTTCATCCTGAAGGATATTTAGAATACTATAATTCCGCACTTCGTAAAGGTTACTCCGGTACTCTTGTCTATACCAAAATCAAGCCCCTTAATGTAACTTACGGTATAAATAATGACGAATATGATAATGAAGGTCGTGTTATTACTTTAGAATATCAACATTTCTTTCTTGTTAATGTTTATGTACCTAATGTCAAAAGAACTTTAGAGCGCCTTCCCTATCGCATGAAATGGGAAGACTTATTCAAAGATTATCTAAATAAACTAAAGCAAAATAAACCGGTCATTGTCTGTGGTGACTTTAACGTTGCCCATGAAGAAATAGATATCAAAAATGCCAAACAAAACATTGGCAATGCTGGTTTTACCTATGAAGAAAGAGAAAAATTCACTAATCTTTTAGCATCTGGTTTTATTGATAGTTATCGTCACTTATATCCCCACAAAACTGATGCTTACACTTGGTGGAGTTACATGAAAAACGTCCGTGAAAAAAATATTGGTTGGCGCATTGACTACTTTCTTCTTTCCCAAGATTTAATATCCAAACTAATAGATGCCTATATTTATTCTCATATCTATGGTAGTGACCACTGCCCGATTGGTATTACCATTTCAGACAAACTAAAAGACAACTAATTATATCAATGTTTGATATAATTAGTTGTCTTTTTTAATGAATGAAAAGGCAATCTTATCTTTCCAAGCTTCTTTTTCTTTTTATCTTGTTTTTTAACTAATGGTTTCTTTAAAGAATATCTACTAAGAAATTCATTATTGCTTATTCTAATCCCTTTACTATGTTCCTTAACAATTGAGGAAATATACTCTTCCAATTTTAAACTAATTAAATAAGAATCTTTATCATTATATCCTTTTTTAATCCGATATCCATATCCTGCATTATCCGGTAAAGGAAAATATTCAAAAAACTTATCAAAATCCCCATAGTTTAAATAAACAATAGCATCAGGTTTAGTTACCCCAATTTCCTTTTTCTCATACTTAATAAAATTTTTCCCTAATATATATGTAAAACGATCAATATCCCTTGATGTTACATAACGTTCATCATACTTTTCATCGTTAATATAACTATAAATTTTTCCATGATAAACAGCAAAGAAAACTAAAGATAAAAATTGCTCTGGTTCTAGTTGTAATACATTAATTATTTGTTCATTCATACAAATCCCCTCCTTCACGCAACTATTGTATCACAATATTTTTTTTATGTACTTTCTTTCACACATTTTCCCATAATATTATATTCCTATTTTACAAAAAAGTGTCAAAAAAAAGAAAATGATCATTACATTTTCTTATTAACATGAATTAAACCCTCATACACCTCTTCTAAAGCTCTCCCAATATTCTTAGAAGACTTATAGTTCTGAATTGGCATTTGATAGTACCCCGTCTTCGTCATTTGTTTACTCCGATCTGATACAATATAGACAAGAGCATACTTTGAATCAACAATATTTAAAATTTTATCAATAGATGGATAAATCATATATCACACTCCCTTTCCTATTATTAGGATACAACATCAAAATCAAAAATACAAGTATGTTTACACAAACTATACAAAATCACTTTATTTTTATTTAAAACATCAAAAGAGAACCATTACCAAGTTCTCTTTTTCTAAATTACTTAACAACAATATTAACAATACGATTAGGTACGACGATTACTTTAACTATTTCCTTACCTTCAATATGTCTTTTAACATTAACAGAAGCAAGGGCCGTTTCTTCGACAACTTTCTTATCTTCATCTTTCTTAACCTTAATTGAATCTCTAAGTTTACCATTAACTTGAACGGCAATCTCTAACACATCATCGACAATTTTTTCATCATCGTAAGTTGGAAAACTAGCAAATACTAATGTTTCCTTATTTCCTATTAAACTATTAAGTTCTTCCGCCAAATGAGGTGCAACCGGATTTAAAAGTTTTATTAAAACTAGATAATCAGCTTTTGTTATCTTCTCACTATTAGCAAAAGCATTAGTTAATTTCATAAGTTCTGATATCGCCGTATTATATTTCATATTTTCATAATCTTCGCTAACTTTTTTAATCGTCTTATTAATCATAACTTCTAGTTCATTAGTATAATTATCCCCACTGATAACCTTATCATGTAAATTATATACCTTATCCAAAAATCTACTAACACCCTTAATCGCATTATCATTCCATGGACTTTCTAAGCCATATTCACCCATAAATAAGATATAAGTTCTAAGAACATCAGCACCATACACATCAATAATCTGATTAGGATCGACAACATTTCCCTTACTCTTACTCATCTTATCCCCATCAGGTCCTAAAACTAAGCCTTGCGCTGTTCTCTTAGCATAAGGTTCTTTCGTTGGAACTACCCCAATATCATATAAGAAACGATGCCAAAATCTAGAATAAATAAGATGTCTTGTAACATGTTCCATACCACCATTATACCAGTCGACTGGCAACCAATACTTAAGTTTATCCATACTAGCAAGTTCATTATCATTATGTGGATCAATATACCTTAAATAATACCAACTAGATCCCGCCCACTGAGGCATCGTATCCGTTTCTCTTTTCGCATCTCTACCACATTTAGGACACTTACAATTAACAAAACTATCGATCTTCGCTAGTGGACTTTCTCCATCTGTACCCGGTTCAAAATTATCCATTTCTGGCAATTTAAGAGGTAACTCATCATAAGGAACAGGAACCATACCACAATGTTCACAATAAATAATAGGAATAGGTTCTCCCCAATATCTTTGCCGATTAAAAGCCCAATCTTTCATCTTATATTGAACAGCACTTTCACCAATACCCTTATCTTCAAGATAACTAATCATCTTCGTAATAGAATCCTTCTTATTAGTCATCCCATTTAAGAAATCCGAATTAATCATATTACCATCGCCGGTATAAGCTTCCTTAGTAATATCTCCTCCCTCAATTACAGGGATAATATCAATACCAAATTTCTTAGCAAAATCATAATCACGTTCATCATGGGCCGGAACCGCCATAATAGCCCCTGTACCATATCCCATCATAACATAATCAGATATATAAATAGGTATTTCTTTCTCGTTCACCGGATTAATTGCCGTAAATCCTTCAATTTTAACTCCTGTCTTATCCTTAACAAGTTGGGTTCTTTCAAATTCTGTTTTCTTCTGAGCTTCTTTGCGGTAACTAATAATTTCATCAAAATTACTAATTTTATCCTTATACTTATCAATAATCGGATGTTCAGGGGCCATTACCATGAAAGTAACACCAAATAAAGTATCTGGTCTTGTTGTATAAATCTTAAATTCATCATTTACTTCTTTTACTTTAAATCTAACAAAAGCTCCCTTTGACTTTCCAATCCAGTTTTCTTGTTGTAATTTAATATTAGGTAAATAATCAACTTCCTTTAATCCTTCAAGTAACTTATCAGCATATTCCGTAATTCTTAAATACCATACCTCTTTTTCCTTCTGAATAACTTGATTATGACAAATATCACACTTACCACCTTGTGAATCCTCATTAGATAAAACAACCTTACAAGAAGGACAATAATTAACTAACGTCTTATCCTTAAAAGCTAATCCTTTTTCAAACATCTTAAGAAAGATCCATTGGGTCCACTTATAATAATTACTATCTGTCGTATCAATAACTCTACTCATATCAAAGGAAAAACCGGTTCTATTCAACTGATTAGTAAAAGTTTCAATATTCTTATCCGTAACTTTTCGCGGATGAATATTGGTCTTAATCGCATAGTTTTCCGTTGGAAGACCAAAAGCATCAAAACCAATAGGAAATAAAACATTATATCCTTCCATTCTTCTCTTTCTAGCAATAACCTCTAATCCTGAATAAGCCTTAATATGACCAACATGCATCCCTGCTCCACTTGGATAAGGAAATTCAACTAGACCATACCATTTCTTCTTACTAAAATCATCACTTGCTTTAAAACACTCATGTTCTTTCCAATAATTTTGCCATTTACTTTCAATTTCTTTAAAATTATACATAACTATTCCTTCCTTTCATAAACTCTTCCCATAATGCCATAACATATAATTGTAAGTAAGATAAGAAGTATAATACCGACGATTAACTGCCATACAATACCCTCGACTAAATACATAACAATCATATAGACCGTACTAACAATAAAAGTATTAACTAAAGAATATATCCATACAAATCTCTTATAATTAATCTTTTTAACATCTATCTTATATACTAAGAGTAAATAAGCTAACTCTACTGGTACCTTCTTCTTATTATATCTCTTTTTCTTTCTAATAAATAAGAAATAATTAATAACAAATACCAAGAGAAAAACAATCACATATTCAAATACATATCTCACCTATTTTCCTCCTTCCAAATAAAAACACCCCTATTCTAGGAGCGTTTCTTACGCGGTACCATCCTACCTTATTACTTACTTACGTATAACGGCATTACCCGGTCTAAAGACACTCCAAAGGCAAGTTCATAATCTCTTAATATAAGTTCCCACCATCCACTTACTCTCTAAAATTAAGAAGATTACTACTACTCCTTCATCAAACGCTTTAAATGTATTATACTACACCTCTTGAATATACTCAAGTAAATTAATAAACATTTTTTCAAATTTTGCTTCTAAACCGAATTTCCGTAGCTTTTTAATCTCAATTCTTTTCTTTTTAATCTCCATATCACTAAATAAAATTGCATCAATTTTCTCTTTAAGTAATGTTTCAATTTCCAAGTCATCCAAAATACCGGCAATCTCTTCATTAATCACGGATGTTGCAGCCACTTCACTAGCTCCCGTAAAATTAATAATAATTTCACTTTTAATTGGTACATCAGTAAGTTCAACAATAAAATCATTTTCATCGATATAACAACGATTAGCTACTTGTTTCTTATCGATGTAAGTTCCTAACATACTAGGAAGTAACACGTTTCTAAATCTAAATCTATAATTACGACTTTTAATTCCAAAACCATTACCCTCAATATTTTGAACAATCAAAGTAGTACCATTCTCTTGGTAATGGTAATCAAATTGTGTTATATAATAATTACCTTGTTTAAAATTATCCGTAATACCATCATCCTCAAATAGCCTATAAATATTACTAGCCCCAGGAAATATTTGAATCTCCATATTCAAAGGAACATCCGTTCCTTCATCTAAAGATAAAGGAATAATAGCTCCTGCTTTACAGAAAACCGGATATTCAGCATCCCGATAAAAACTCATATAATAATTAGGACCCGGATATTTCTTACCTGTCAAGAAATCATACCATACCCCATCTGGAATAAAAACTTTTAAAATAGCTCTATTCATAATATAATTTTTTCTAGCCGTAATTGGGGCAACTAACATCTGACTACCAAAGAAATATTGGTTCTTGTATTGTGGTTCATCGACTATCTTAGGATATTTATAATATAAAGGTTGAATAATAGGCAAACCATTCTTGTGATAATTATAGCATTCATTATATAAATATGGAATAAGTTTGAGTCTAAGTTGCATAAATCTAGTTACCATAGCTAATCTAATTTCATTCCATTTCCAGGGTTCTCTCTTATAATATTTACCATCAGCACTAGCTAAAATAAATATAGGACTAAAAGTACCAAACTCAATATATCTAACATATAGTTCACTATCTTCAATTCCCTTTTCAAAACCTCCGATGGCATGAGCCCAATAACTAATTCCCATGTTAGAAGCACTAGAATTATAAAAAGGCAAATTAGCTAAAGTATCCCAAGAAACTCTTGTCTTACCAGAATACAATATTGGATAACGATGAGTTGCCATCATCGTATTTCTAGACATTACCATACCTCTTCTTTTAAGTAAAAAAGAATTACTTACATAATGATAATGATTAAATAACCATAAATTCTCTCTATCTTTAATATTATCATAATCAATATAGAAAAAGTCGACACCTATAGCCATTAAATTACGAACAAATAAACTAAGATAAACATTGATCTTCTGTGTCGTTAAAGGTAAAAGACAAAAATTATTATTATTACCTACATACTTAGCTAATTCTCCAAATCTTTTTGACTCAGTAGTAATAGTACTAGTAGGATCAATTGTAACTCCTAGTTTAATCTTCCTACTTCTAAGAAAATTAACTAGTTCATTAGGATTAATAATACTAGTATCAAAATCAAACTTATCAACATTATTATGCCATTTACTACCAAGTAATATATTATTTAAAGGAATCTCTAATTTAGCAAAATGATTAACTACATCAATAATATCTTTCGTTGTATATTGTGTATCCTTATACCACCAATTACCTAAAGCATACCTAGGTATCATGGAAGGATATCCCGTAAGTCTATAATAATCCTGTAAACATTTACCAAAGTCCCTTTTATACATAAATAAGTATAGATCAATTTCCGGATTTTCTCTAGGAATATATTCATCGTTCTCATTTAAAACATAAGAATTAGAATCATCTACTACCGCAAAACCATCACTAGAATAAAGTCCTGGATTAAGTTTTAACTCTTTAACTAACTTATCTAAAGAAAAATTAGTTCCCCCTAGATTTCTAGCTTCAGGATGACCATAATACCACTCATGGTTAGTATCTTTTAATAACACTTTTAAATTAGAACCAGGCGTTAAGCGACCACTATCAAAATTATGATTTTTAACATAGTCCAATACAAAATATTTGGTTTGAATTTGAAGTAATAAATCAGTCTCAGTAGCTACATACAAAGGTCTTTCAAAATTACGAAAAATAACTCTTTGTGTAGGCCTATCTTCAAATACCCCATTAGGACTATATTCAAGACGAATTAAACTATCAGTAAGAACTGTAAAACGATATTTCTTACCTATAATTGTACAATCTTTTCTTCCTATTAAATCTTTCCTATCATTAATAAAATACGAAGCTAAACTATTACTAGCCATATAATCACCCTTTATTCTATAAATTAATTATATCATAATCAAAATAAAAAAGAAATATTTATTTATTATATTTCCAGATAAATTGTTACTATTCACAGCCTTTTGCCCTTTAATTTATAGTACTTTAAATTTAAAATTTGGATAAAAATAGGCTGTGAATACTTGCTATTACACATATTTATAAACTCAAAAATACAATAAAGTCCTTAAAATAAAGAAATTAATTGTCGAATTTAGCTGTGAATAGTAACGATAAATTATTTATCAAATTTCTCCTTGTAAGAACAATGCTTACACAATTCAAAATAAACACATCTATTATTAAATCCATCTATAATTTTATTAACCATATCACTATTCAAAATATCATCAATATTATCTGTAAATATATTACCTATCTTTGTATCACCATTCGTATCTAAACAACAAATAACTATACTACCATCTACTAATATACCAATATGACTTTTAAGCCCATGACAATAACCCTTTTCTTTATAATAATCATTATTTATATCAGGCCATATAAATTTTTTATCAAAACTAAGAAATCTCTTATCACTTAATTTATTACCATTACTACTATTATAATTATAATATTCTTTTAATTTATTTAATAAATCATTATTAGTCCAAAATCTATAACTAATATAAATATTGGGAATTAATTCCACTGCTTTAAGTATATCATCTAAATAATTACTCTTATTATTTTCACTATGTAAAGAAATATTAATTTGTCTAATATTGTTATATTTCTTAATAACATTAATCTTATCAAGTAATAATACCCCATTCGTCGTAATATTAACTTTCATATTATATCTATTACATAAATTAAGTATCCCATCTAAATTACTATGTAATAAAGGTTCACCTTTAACATGTAAATATATATAATCAGTATATTTCTTAATTTTCTTTAAAACAATTTCAAATTTATTTAAAGACATATCTTCTTTATATCTAGAATTATTCTTACAAAAAGAACAATTCAAATTACATCTATTAGTTATTTCAATATATACCTTTTTAAATCGCATCATTAACACCTAACTATAAACTACCATAATATTAAAGAAAAAGCAACTATCTACTTTTTTTTGACGTTATAACACAAAAAAGACCCATAAACTAGGTCTTCTTTCATTATCCATTAATTTGTTTCATTACTTCAGAAGCAAAGTCTTCTTCTTTCTTTTCCATACCTTCTCCTACTTCATAACGAACAAATTTAATAATTTTACTATTCTTACTTTCTACATATTTAGATACTTTCATCTTATTTTCTTTAATAAAGCCTTGATCTAACAAACAAATTTCTTCATAATATTTATTCAAACGACCATTGACAATCATTGGAATTTTATTAGGATCAAGTCCTTCATTTTCAGCTTGTTCAGTTAGAATAGTTCTTTCTTTATCGACTGCTTCACTAGGAACTTCTTCTTTAGTTAAATATAAAGGATGCATCGCTGCAATTTGCATAGCAATATCCTTAGCAAGTTCGCAATCATTACTTTCCATAACTACAACTGTTACAATTTTACCACCCATGTGTGAATATATACCAAAAACTTCATTATCGTTTTTAGTTAAAACTTTAAAACGTCTAAATGATAGTTTTTCACCAATTGTAGCAACTTTTTCTGTAATAATATCTTGGATTGTCTTGCCATCCATAGTTAATTTTAAAGCTTCTTCAACATTACTAACTTCATTTTCTAGTAAAGTATCTGCGATTAAATTAACTAAGTTTTTAAATTCTTCATTTTTAGCAACAAAATCTGTTTCAGAATTAACTTCAACAATAACAGCTTTGTTATCTTTTTCTTTAGCAAAAGCTAATCCTTCTGCCGCAATTCTTGTTGCTTTTTTAGCAGCTTTACTAATTCCTTTTTCTCTTAACCAAGTAATAGCTTCTTCAATATTACCATTAGTTTCTTCTAAAGCTTTTTTACAATCTAACATTCCTGCTCCAGTTGTTTCTCTCAACTCTTTTACCATGCTAGCACTAATCATTTTCTTATCTCCTTTCCTAGTTTTTATTTTAAATTTTCGATTAATTCATCTTTTTTCATTTTTGAGTAACCTTTGATTTCTTTTTTCTTAGCTAAATCTCTTAATTCAGCAACAGTTAAAATACTTAAATCAATTTTTGTTTCTTTTTTGGTTACTTCTGGCTTTTCTTCTTTCTTTTCTTGAACCTTTACTTCTTCTTTTTTAGGCTCTTCTTTTACTTCAACTTTTTCTTGTCTTTTTTCTTTAAAGTTTTTTCCTTTTTTATCATTGTTAACTTTCTTATCGTTATTCTTTTCAAAACGCATTTGTTTTTTAGCATCATCTTCTGTTACATAATCAACTAATGTGCCTCCATTAGCTTCAACAATAGCATTTGTTAAAGCACCTAAAACAACTTTAACTGCTCTAACAGCATCATCATTACCAGGAATAACATAATCAACCATATCAGGATCACAATTAGTATCAATAATTCCAAATACAGGAATACCTAATTTCTTAGCTTCTCTAATTGCATTTTCTTCCTTAATTGAATCAACAATAATAAGTGCTTGTGGTAATTTAGTCATTTCTCTAATACCACATAAATTCTTATTTAATTTGTCATATTCTTTCTTTAAACCAATAACTTCTTTCTTAGGTAATTTATCAAAAGTACCATCAGCTTCCATTTTTTCAATTTCAGCAAGACGATTAACTCTTCTTCTAATTGTCTTAAAGTTAGTAAGTGTTCCACCTAACCAACGTTCAGTCATATAATACATTGAAGAACGAATAGCTTCTTCTTTACAAACTTCCTGAGCTTGTTTCTTTGTACCAACAAATAGTACTTTTCCACCTTCACTAGCTATTTTGTTTAAAGCTTGATATGCCTCTTCCATTTTTTCTACTGTTTTTTGTAAATCGATAATATAAATATCGTCACGAGAGTTGTAGATATACTCTTTCATTTTTGGATTCCATCTTTTTGTCTGATGACCAAAATGAACTCCAGCTTCTAATAAGTAGCTCATAGATACTACTGCCATAAATTATCTTCCTCCTTTTGTTTTGCTTCTGAATATTTCTTCTTTAAAACATCACCAACTAGGCACTAGACATTTTAAATCAATATTCATGAATATTTTTTGAAAAGCCATAATTATCTTACCATAAATAACTAATAAATTCAATGATTTTTCACGTTTTTTCACATAAAATAAATATTATATTTACCTTTTACAATATATAATATACAATATGAGTACTATATATGAAAATTATATATATAATAATCTTTATATTAGTCAAACATTATTAATACCATCATATAGTAACAAAAATGATACTAAAATCATCTTTAGTATCATTTTATTTCTAACTATTATTTTCTAATTTTCTATCTCTAATTACTTTTAAATCCCTAACTAATCGCTTTCCTAATTCTTTTCGTTCTTTTTCTAAAAGAGCCTTATCAATACATTCTTTAGTTTTCCAATCTAATCTATCATACAATACCTTCATATTATTTAAAATATCAATAGATAAATAAGATGCTGTCTCTCTAATAAAATCAGAAATAATATCATCATCCATAATAAAATCACCATATAAAATTAAAGTTCTATAAAATGATGCATCTCTTTTATTACCACCATTATAAAATAACTTTTTACCCACTAAATACAATAACATATCCCTACTGTAATTAGCATTATCAAAATAATCAAGTTCTTTTAATCTATTTTTTACATCATGATTATTACTTGATACTATCTTTTTATCTATCATCATTTCAATTGCTTCATCTAAGAACAAATATCTTCTTTCATCTTTATTATAAAATATACTAGTATCAATATCTTTACCTACCACTTTAACATACCCAATCTGACTATCGTTCTTTAAATCAAATACTAACTTAGTATCATCGTTTATATGAATAACAGCATTATTTCTAAACTTAGGTATCAATAATTTCTTTTCTCTATCAGTAAGAAAATCAAATATTTCCTTATTAACTACTACACCTTTATTATCTAAAGGATATTTTATACTATAAAAATTAACAAGTTTATAAAATAAATCTATTATTTCTTTCAAATAACTTTTTTCAACCCCATAATCATATCTATTTTTAATCATATGAATATAATACCAACCAAAATATTCTTCAACTTGATTGTTTATATTATATAAGTTATTTTTATCATTACCTAAAGTTTTCATTTTATTCCAAAATTTTCTTTGATAATATTTTTGTTTTTTTAAACTAAGTTTTTCATTCATTTTATTTGTATAGGCAATCGTTTTTAACACTACTTCTACTCTAGGATCAATATAAAGATCAATATTTTCTTTGCTCATCATCATCTCTTCCTTTCTCCCACTATTATAAGGTAAATAAAAACAAAAATCAAGTTATAGCAAAAAGTATCACCAAAACAATTTCTTTATAATACAACATATCTAATATGAAGAACTATTTCATATAAGAACAAAAGAATACATTTAATTTAGTGTTCAACCAACAAACATTACTAGAAACAAAATAAATCTAAAGTAAATTTATAGCAAAAAAAAATTTTTTATGCTATAATGTAGATATGAGGAGCGCCTCATAAAAAAGGATACATTTGATTATGTGAATCAGATGCTTTCCAATAGTTTGGATAAGCACCCGACCAACAAATGTTGAGTCAGGTGCCTTTTATTTTAATAATAAAAATATTACTAGAAATAAAAGTAATATTATGATATAAAGATATAATTCTCTTTTGCTCATAAATACCACCTACCTTTCTAACATAAAATTAGAAAGGAAAGCACCTGATCTTCAAATGCATCCAGTTATTTATAATATCAAATAATCTTTTATAATAATACCAATTTAACTAACAAGATATATAATAAACTTAAAGTAAATTTATAGCAAAAATAAGTTTTATATGCTATTGCATTCTAAATACTTAAATAAAAAACAAGTTTTTATACAATTATATAAAAAAGGGTAGAATTCCCCTTACCCCAAATCAGTATAATTACTGATGATTAATTTAACAACTTTTTTTTAGTATAGATCAATATACTATTTGTTATTTTACGACCTTTGGTAGTTAGATAATATTTGTTTTTTCTAGCTACTTTTTTAATTAGTCCATGAGCTTTTAATTTAGATAATAGTCTAGTAAGTCTATTTATTTCTTTAGAAGTTATATCTCCTTCAAAATATTGTTTTCTAATTGACTTGTTAGAAAAACCATTAATTAAATATTCTCCCTTAGAAATAATAGAAAAAAGTTTTAATGTATCTTTTTCTAGTATATTAAAACCAGTATATTTTTTATTATTAACAGTTATTGAAGAAGAAAGTTTTTCTATATCAGAAATTGGAACTTCATCAATATTTACTAGAGGTAATGATTCAATATACCTTTTAGTAATAGATTTACTTATTTCAACATATCTATATAAGTTAGATATACTCTTACCCATAGGTACCCAAACTTTTTCTTTTTCTAATGTTTTATGTTCTACAATTTTTTCTTTTTCTTTAAGGACTTTAAAATCTTTTGGATTATTAATAGTAACTTCGATTCTTAAATTGTTTCCTTTATCATACATTTTTATTTGATTATTATTTATTTTAAATTTTATTCGGTAACCTTGATACCTGTTTCTTAAATCAGAAACAATTTCTCCTTTAGAAAAAGTATGAATTCTAGATACATTTCTACCAAAGAAAGAATAAATATCTTCAGAACTAAAAGTGAAATATGCAGTTTCAACCAGTGTCTTATAAAATAAACTTAAGTCATCACGACTCTTAAAATTAATGTCGGTTGCAAACTCGCATTGATCAATACACCAATAGTAAGAATGACTAAATATTTTTTCTATTTTAGGTAAGTGTATATTTATTTGCTTAATTAATCCATCAAATGAATCAGAAATCTTCTTGTTAAGAATATCATCTGCAAGTTTTTGAGCTTTTGAAAAATCTTCAATATATGAAAATGAATTATTATACATTTCATATTTTATATTGTTTTTTTCAAGCAACTTAGATAAATATTCACGTCCATTAATATATATTTGAACATTATAAGGAAACCAAGTTTGTATTTTTAAATACATTAAACCAAATTCTTTATCATTAAAATAAAAATAATAATGTTTACATTTAGTAGGTCTAGATGTAACTTCTAATTTTTGAGATTCATGATTTGGTTTAACAGTCATAGTATTACATATTTCAACTGCTGATAATACAGATATTAAACCAGTTTTATTAGGATTTTTATCTAATTCACGCATAACAATTTCATTTTTATCAATCTTACCAGAATTAAGATAAATTGTTTGAATGTTATTTTCATTGATATAATTATCAATGTGATTACATAATTCTTTTGTTTGTTCTAAAGCAAATTTATCAAAATCTTTTAATTGAATATTGTTTTGTATTAGATAATATAGAAAATGTCTATAATTACATAGGTTTAATAAATATCCGTTTATTATCATTCTGTCAAAAGTTTCTAATTTCCCATTGATTTTTTTCTTATTTTGTTCTATTATATTCATATCAAAACCACTCCATTCATTATACGGGAGAGAACGGTAATACCAAGTAGTCTCCGATTTGTTTGAGTAGTATTATACTACATTTATGTTCATTATAGGAGGGTTTTGATTTTTTTATGAAAAAAAATCAAAATGTTAGGTTGCGGACATAGTCTGCCGTATGCTATAATGTAGATATGAGGAAAACGCCTCATAAAAAAGGATACATTTGATTATGTGAATCAGATGCTTTCCAAATATGTATGGTAAGCACCAGACCAACAAACGTTGAGTCAGGTGCCTTTTTTTATTTTAATAATAAAAATATTACTAGAAATAAAAGTAATATTATGATATAAAGATATAATTCTCTTTTGCTCATAAATATCACCTACCTTTCTAGCATAAAATTAGAAAGGAAAGCACCTGATCTTCAAAATGTATCCAGTTAGTTATAATATCAAATAATTATTTATAATACTACTATTTTAACTAACAAGAAATGAAATAAATTTATAAATTTATAACAAAAAAATTAGCGCCTCATAAAAAAGGATACATTTGATTATGTGAATCAGATGCTTTCCAAATAAGTTTAGATAAGTACCCGACCAACAAATGTTAAAGTCAGGTGCCTTTTATTTTAAAACATCAACAAAAAAATACGTTTCTAATTAACGTATTTTTATTTTAATAATTATCTCTATCTCTTAAAAATGGAGGAATATCTAAATCCGTATCCATATCATCATCATTGAACATATCTTCTCTTCTTGTTGAATTAAAGCTATGATATAGTGGCTCGCTTGGTTGTTCAAAACCTGTCGCAATAACAGTTACAATAACCTCATCATTTAAATTTTCATTAATAACAGCACCAAAAATAGTATTAATATCTGTATTAGCGGCCGTTCTAATAATTTCAGCAGCTTCTTCTACTTCAAATAATGTAAGTGAAGATCCACCCGTAACATTGATAATAGCATCTGTTGCCCCATTGATTGATGTTTCAAGAAGTGGTGAAGAAACAGCTTGTTTAGCAGCTTCGACAGCTCTACCTTCTCCTGAACCAACACCAATACCAATTAGAGCATTACCACGATCTTTCATAACCGCTTTTACATCGGCAAAATCTAGGTTGACTAAACCAGCCACAGCAATCAAATCAGATATAGATTGAACACCGCGATGTAAGATATTATCAACTTCTCTAAAGGCTTCTAACATTGGTGTTGCTTTATCAATTATTTCTCTTAAACGATCATTTGGAATAACAATTAAAGTATCAACGTGTTTTCTTAATTCATCTAGACCATTAATAGCTTGTTCCATTCTTTTCTTACCTTCAAAACTAAATGGTTTCGTAACAATTCCTACTGTAAGAGCTCCAAGATCTTGAGCAATTTCAGCGATAACAGGACTAGCACCTGTACCAGTTCCACCACCCATACCACAAGTAACAAATACCATATCGGCACCCTTTAAAGCTTCTTCGATTTCTGCTTTACTCTCTAAAGCAGCCTCTCTACCAATCTCAGGATTAGCACCTGCTCCTAAACCATCAGTAAGTTCACTTCCAATTTGTAATTTAATTGGAGCTAAAGAATTATTTAAAACCTGTAAATCCGTATTAGCAACAATGAAATCAACGCCCTTAAGTCCAGATTCAATCATTCGGTTAACTGCATTACAGCCACCACCACCAACACCAATAACTTTAATTTTTGCCAATTGATCCATTTCCAAACCAAACATATTATTCATTACTTTTCCTCCTTAATACTTTTAGTAAAATTACCAAATATCTTTGTAATTGTTGTGTTATCTTTCTTGTTCTTATCCATAAAAGGAGTTGTTAAAGATTCTACATCCATTTCATCAACCATCGAATAACTTCTTCCCCTTGATTCCATCTTATCACAAAAATATTTTATCAATCCTAAAGATGTTGTATACATATTATCTCTAACACCTAAAGTTTCTTCAGTAAATATTATAACATCTTTTCCTAATATTTCAAAGACTAAATTCTTAAAAGATTTAATTTCTGTAAGTCCCCCTGTAATAATTATATATCCAATATCATGTTTTGTTAAGAGTAAAATTTGTTTTTTTGCCATTTTTAATATTTGAGCCATTCTACTCATAACAACTTCTGTCACTTCTAATTGATTTAATTTAATTTTCTCATTAGCATTATTTGTTATTTCATATGTATCATTAAGTTGACTAAAACGTTTATGAGAACTAGCAAAACGTTCTTTTAAAATTCTAGCATCAAAAACACTGATACCAAAAATATAAGCAATATCTTTTTCAACATTGTATCCTCCAAGTTGAATAACATCAGTATTCATTAATTTACCATGATTAAATACCGAAACCGTCGTTGTCTCATGACCAATATTGATAATTGCCCCCACTTTTTTATCAATATTAGCATTATGAACTTCGAAATAATCACCTAAACCAGATACGGCAATATCGACAACTTCCAGTCCCGCACCTTCCAAAACACTAATGACAGAATAGATATTCTTTTTAGGTGTCGTTATCATAATTCCTTTAATATCAAGTTTCTTACCTTGCATTCCTACTGGCTTAGAACTAACTTCTTCATTATCCACTAAAAAAGACGTCGGAATAACCGTGACTAGTTCATATTCTTGAGCTATCTTACTATATATTGAATCTTTAATGACCCGGTTAACATCATCGTTAGTAACAAAACCATCCGGACTAGTAATATTAACAGAACCCGTTACATACATAAACTTAGCATTATAGCTAGGAACGGTAGCAATAACTTTTTTTATCGTAATCCCAAGCATATCATTAATACTTAGCATGCCATCCTTAATTGCCGTAATAGCTAAATTAGGATCAGTAATTAAGCCTTTCCTAACTCCTTTAGATTTAATGGTCTTAGAAGCTAATACATTAACATTTCCATTAAATGACTCGCCGACCACAATCTTAATTGTGTCAGATCCAATATCGATACTTGTATATATTTTCTTCATCATACCGACTCTCCCTAAAATGATACATACTAATTATATCAAATAATAAAGAAAAAAGAAAGATTTTTTTCTTCCTTTTTAATATATTTATTTATCTCGTTCTCTTTTTAGCTCTTACCCTTGCACCAACCGGACGATACTTTTGACGATATTCTTCTAAAGATAACGTTTCAAAAGGTTTAACACTCTTAATCGCACCATCAGATGTAAAATTAAGAACACCAATAGTTACAAAAGTATTTCCTCCCTTTTCTTCAACTTTACAAGGGACAATATATTCATTATTATAATACATATTACTACATCCTCCTTAACAACTATATTAATTTATCTTACTAATTTTTTCATTTTGTCAGAACTAGAACGGTATTTAGCATGATATTCTTCATGTGATACAACATGCAAATCAGTATAACCTATAAAAATACCATCTACTAAAACTGGTATACCAACAGTAATTAAAAATCTATTATTAAATTCAATAGTTCTAATTGGAACATAAAAATTATCAGTCATAAACACCCTCCTCTCTTTCCGTAGCAAAGAGAAATTATACCAAAAAAGCAAACAATTGTCAAATTTTTACCTTCAAAAATAAATAAAGGGACATGAACGTAAAAAAAGCTTCCCAACACTTCGTCGGAAAACTTATTTTTTAGTTCCAACCAAATCGTGTAGAAACAAAAAAGAATGAATTCAAAACCTTGAACCCATTCATATCATTAATCATAATGACATTATATTTTATGCTTAAAATTTAATTTTATTCTTCTTTCGTTTCTTAGTTCTTACAATTAAGACAACCGCCGTAGCGACAATAGCAACACCCACGATTCCTGAAACAATCATTAATATCATAAAATATAAATCCGCTTTATCTTTATAAATATCAGCAATTTCATCATTAAATCTTTGAACTGTTCCCTCTTTCTTATCGAACATATAAAGACCTTTTTCTCCTGTTTCACTATTCATACCATAAATTAAGTAAAACTGGCTATTACTCTTATATTTATATCCTTCGACTCTCTCATCATTATATTCAAATGAAGATTTAACAAAACCATCTGGTATTAAATTTTTAGGCATATCGAGGGTGATCAAACTAACCCCATTGAAATTATAAAAAACATAAGGGGTATAAGTATCTTTTTCTTCATCATAAATATACCAAGCACTATTTCCTTCCTCATCTTTTAAGCCAACTAAAGTATATTTAGTTTGATCATTTGTATAAGCTAAAACCTCTTCACCATCAATCATAACCGTTGTCTCTTCATAACCTTGAGGTGGTTCTAAAACATCATTTTTTCGAATAATGGTATACTCTTTATCATCGATCGTTACCTTAATAGGATCTAACTCTTCAACATTAACATTAATGACATATATTCTCTCATTACCATTTTGTGCCGTTACTTTAACTTCAATCTTATTAGCTCCTTCACTGACACTAACTTCTCCAGATCCACTCACTGATGCTGTACTATCTTCCTTTTTAGCATTGATAATAACTTTCTCAGTATCATTAGGAACTTCGACACTATATTCTAAAGTTTCTTTATCAAATTCTGGACTTAATTCAAAACCATCAATGCTCAAATTCTCTAAATAATTATTTGAAGAATACTCTTGAGGAGTAATAACAACAGGTTCTTTAACTTGAATAGTTAATGACTTATTAGATAAATTAATCCATGCATCATTACCTAAATTTTGATCGCTATTCATATCAAGAATCTTTGCACTTGAAACCGTACAAGTAATAGTACCAGAAGAAGTAGGTCTAATTTTATAGCTTTCTTGATAAGTCTTATCATTTGTTAAAGCCTTATCAATACTTTTACCTGACTCTTTAACCCCTGCGCCTCGGCATTCAACAGAAGCCTTAGTCCAAACAAGACCAACATCAGAACTAAAAGTTGTAGTTATAGTAATTGTATCACCTACTGTAACAGATGTAGCACTAGCCTTAAGGCTAACACTACTAGTAGCATTTACATTAAAATTAAAAGCTATGAAACAAAATATTCCAAATATCACCAATTTTATATTACCAACACATTTCATTCTTTTTCCTCCTTACTGAACAATTTTAGCATAGCCATAGTAATCTCTTAAAACAGCCAAATAATCAAGCTCATTAATATCACCATCATGATTAGCATCCGCAGCACTTGCATATACTCCCTCTAATCTATCATAATTATACATATGACGAAGTATTGCTAAATAATCTAAGCTTTCAATCGCACCATCTCCATTAGCATCGCCATAGATAACAACTGTATAACTAGCACTTTCTTTAGAATTACTAATAGTAACTACATCACCTGTTTTAAAGATACCATTATTCTTAGCATTACCATCTTTATCTTTAATACTGGCACTAGCAAACTCACTAATCTTCTCAACATTATTAATCAAACTATTAATATTAGTACTCTCATAAATACCATAAATATAATCACCATTATATTTTATTCCTGTATTATTCATAATAACATCAATATCGATAATCTCATCTTCACTAGCCTGTGTTCTTGTAATATTTAAAGTATAAGTTCTTGTTCGACCATTTTGCGCTGTTACCACAATATTAACTGTTTTCTTATCACTATCAATAGTAATATTGCCATCGCCACTTATACTAGCATTATTATTAATCTTTGTCGCAGTAACATTAATACTCTTTGTTCCTGCTGGTAATGTAATATCATACTCATAATCACTGTAACTAAAACCACTCACAGTCGTACCATTAACTTTCAAATCCTTTAAATAATTATTAGGATTACCTAAACTAGGAGAAGTAACAGCATATGTACTCATATTATTGTAGACAGGAATAGTAAAGACAAGATTCTGATCAAAATAATTATCTAAGCTAACATAACTATTAAATGTTGAATTAGTCTCTTGCATTGCTACAGCTAAATTCTGTTGATATTGATGCGTATAATGACCATCAGTAGTAGAAACATCAAATTTTTCATAATAAACTGTATCTTGATTAACTCCAATATAATTGCCTCTGATAAAACTACTACCACCAAGAACAGCTTTATATGGAGTATCCCAATCATTATTCATTGCATATACCATACCATTTACGATTTTATTATCACCATAAACATTAATGTTAAAAAAATTATAATATCCAGAATATTTCTTATTATTATAAGTAAACACTCCCCCTAATCTAGGATCACTAGTAGAAATACCACTAATCTCTTGTTTAATACGACTAGCTACATGAATAGCACTAATATCAACATCTTTACTAGCTTTAATAACATCAGCATATATCGTACTAGAATAACCTTTATAGACATCAGTCCAGAAGTTCATATTACTCATAATTTTAGATACCATACTTTCATCATGTGATGCATTATAAAGTAAACTTTCAAATGCAAAAATATATTTTTCATTCAAATAATTTCTTGGATCTAAGTAAAAAGCAATAGCTTCAGTTGAGGCATTATACCAACCATTTTCCGTATCATAATCATAAAACTTATCATTTAAAATATCATAAGTATTCAAATCCATAGAAAAATAATTAACATCAAAAGCACTACCCTGTAATAAACTTCTTCCATCAAAAGATTCATAAAAGACAACATCGTCAAAATCCAAATTAATTTTTTCCGCATTAAAAATCCAATTAGGATGTCTTGCATGAATTTCAGCTAAATAAGGTAAATAACTATCAGGAAATCCTTTAGCTCTTAAGCTATCATAATAATCATCTAAATCCTCATTATTTTTATAGTAATTCTCTGCTGTACTAGATAATTTAGTTGTATTTATATAATAACCACATACATAACCAGACTGATTATTTAATTTATTAGTAATATTATAGTAGTATTTACATGTCCCACTTGTTTCTCTTACAAAATTAATTTTAACTGGTGTACCACAACTAATCTTATATCCATTAGCAGCTCCCCCTGCCGAACTTCTTAAAGAAAGATCTCCCGTATCTTCGTAGCAGGCAACTGTTCCATCACCATTGACAGGGCTACTATAATTATTTTTCTCATAAATGTTATCCCCGGTTGTACTCTTACCTACATTAGTATCATTATTTCCACCAGTATTATCATCATCATTATAAATATAAGTACCACAAGCATAACCTACTGTTCCACCATGTTCAACTTTGTACCAATTACTACATAGACTATTACTTGCCACATTTCTTTCTAAAATATTAAGTTCGGTATCACAACTAAGTTGTTTCAAACGTCCTGATTTATTAACATCTGTCCATATATTTAAAGGATCATCATTTTCAAAACAAGCAACTTTTCCCGTATCATTACTACTAGTACTATCAATTTGTAGATAATCTCCACATACATAACCACTTTGACCTCCATAAGTAACCGAATACCAATTACCAGTACAACCATTACCTTTCGTACTGGTCATAACAACACCATTTAGTTTCGTCCCTCCAGGAATCGCTGTCAAATTAGCTGAATAACTACTAGGTTCTTTTCTTAAATATAAAGCATCATCAACATCAACAGTTGCATTTAATGCCTTAACATTACCACTAAATATTACAAATAATAATAAAGCCCAAAAGTAATAAATCTTCTTCATTCTAACACCCTCTTTAACACTCCTATGTACATTCAACTATATTATAACAAATAATAACAAAAATTTCTACAATTATCTAAAAAAAAAAGAAACCAAATGGTTTCTTGTAAAACAACTCTAGGACATAAGATAAAATTAAATTTATCATCCTAGTCGTTACCTCCTAGGTTTCCTACTATAAATATTACTATTGTTATTATAGGCATAAATTCCGATGGTCGCCACCGTACTTGAATAAAATACATAATTTGACAAAATAAAGTCATTAATTATAATAATAATTAGATATAAAAGATATAAAATATAAAAGTTAAGAAAAAATTATTGGGAGTTGTCTTACAAATATAATTGTACAACACACATAAAATAAATGCAATAGTTTTTTAAGTGTTTTTTTAATTAATCGTTACTATTCACAGCCTTTTGCCCTTTAATTTATAGTACTTTAAATTTAAAATTTGGATAAAAATAGGCTGTGAATACTTGCTATTACACATATTTATAAACTCAAAAATACAATAAAGTCCTTAAAATAAAGAAATTAATTGTCGAATTTAGCTGTGAATAGTAACAATTAATCGCATGGCGTCCCTCAGTTCCTATCATAAATAATCAATATTCCAATCTATCTTTATATTCATATCTAACAAAACCACTTATTAAAATACCACCAATACAAATATATAACATTAATTTAACATCACTAATAAAGAAATAAAAGAATAAACATATTAAAGATCTAACCAAACAAAAAATAAATTCAGTAAGTATCAAATAACTACTAATATCCTTATAATCTTTACTATATATATTAGTAGTACTAACCATTTCATACATTTTAGTAAGTAAACCTTCCAAAAAAGCAATAATAAGCAAAATACTAGAAGATGTAATATTAATTTTAAAGATTAAAACCAGACAAAATAACAAATTACCTATCCAAAATATTTTTTTCAAATTAACTTTTCTACTAATAAAGTAAACAAATAAAACCGAAGCAACTCCTAATAAAGCATTAAAAATACCTATATATTCAATATCACTTTTAGCATAAATATATAAAAATAAAGGTTGAATAGATAAAAATATTACTTTAAATTGTTCGAAGATAAAAAAAGCAATCTTATTTTTCTTAATTCCCTTATAATCATATTTGATCTTTTTTTTATCATTCTTAACCTCTAACTTAATAATGGGAATAATACTAATAAGTGAAGAAATAATAACAATTCCTAAAGTCCACATAATACCCAAATTATTAGTAATATATCCCCCCAGATATGATGAAACAATAATAGCTATATAACTACATATCAAAATACTTCCAATTTCTTTTTTATTATCTTTAGGTAAAATACTAAGTGCTAAATAATGACGCATTGCATGATAAGTATAACTACCTATTGAAAGTAAAATACTATAAATAACTAAATTAGTTAAGTTAATACTCATTGTCGATAAATAATAAAAAGCATAACCATATATTAAACTAGAAATAATTAAAATATTTTTTTGTTTAATTATCCTACCCAAGTAAATACTAACTATATTAACAACAATACCAAATCCATATAAAATAGCAAAAAATAACAAGATATCCTTAACACTATATCCTTTTTCATATAAAATAACTGAAGAAAAAATCTCAACTATATTTCTAGCTAAAGTACTAATTAAGATAAATAAATTATACCTTTTACCATTAGTCATAAATATCACCAATATTATTATGATATTTATTCCCTAAAATATGTAAAAAGAAGACTACTAGCGTCTTCTTCTACTCTTAACCATAATATTAGAAAAATAATAATTACCCATAAAATCTTCATTATATATAACTTCTGTATCTCTATTTATAAAATCTATTTTCTTTCGCAATTCTTTCATATCACTTATCACTTGAGGCCAATTTTTATCAGTTATATAACCATATCTACCAATATAAACGTCACTTTTCTTAGAAGATAGAGCAAGTAATAAGTAAATTTCATTTAAACCAATTAATTCAATTGGACTATGACAGACAATAGAACGAAACTTATCTACATTAATTCTATTAACATTATCTCTATCATACCTAATTCTAACATCATCATAATCACATATAATCTTACCATTATATGCTAGAATACCACTGCCATCAAAAGTACTAGCATATTTTTCACTAACTACAACTACTGGGTAATGATCATCAATTAATGTAGTAGCTACCGTATCACTCTTACCAGAACCATATTCCATTATAGGTCCTTCATATCCATTAATTCCCAGATATTCTAAATACTTAGCATACTTATTACTAACATCTTCATATTTAATTAAAAAATCTCTAAATTCAACCCAATAATCATCATATCTAGCATTATCATTTAAACCATTAACTTTCTTAAAAATATTAAATAAATAATTAATATATAATTTATTATATTCCTTTTTCATTATAATTCCCCCCCTTTTTCGTATAGAATATTATACTCATTTTTAATAAAATGTCAAATTTCATTAAAAAAAAGAAAAAAGTACTCAACCTACAATTAATTAAAGTTCTTACTCCTTAATATATTTTTCATTAGCACTATCAATTAAAGTATCATTATCTACCGTAAGTGTTAATTGAATATCAGATGAATTTTCCGTTGTTTTAAGAGTTATTAAATGATCATAAACAGTATAGGAAATACACCCAAAATCAGACCAACCATAATAATAGGTACACGTTCCATCAGCATTTAAAATAATTGTTCCAGATCCATCTTTAGCTAAAGATCCATCCGTTAAAGCTAAATAATAAGTTCCTACATAATAATCATCCGATGTATCTTCACCATTAACTTCATCCATTGATAAGGTATCATCATTACTATTATTATCAATATCTACATTTGATACATCTTGTTCTTCATTCATATTACTAGTATTATCTGTCCTCTGTTCATTATTATCACAACCCGTTACTACCATCAAAAATATTCCTAAAAGAATAATTAATAAAACATTTTTACTCATTTCCTATCACACCTTTGTTACAATGTTTGTTTTAATCTAAATCTTTTTCTGTCTCTTTAATAATATAAACAGGTCTTTTCTTTGTTTCCAAATAAGTCTTAGCTAAATATTGGCCTAATACTCCAATTGAAAACAACTGAACACCGCTTACTAAGAAAATAATACAAGCTAGACTAGGCCATCCTGAAGTTGGATCTCCAAAAACTAAAGTTTTTACAATAATAACAACAATCATAATAAAAGAAATTAAACAGAATAATAATCCAATTACTACTGATATCATCAAAGGCACTGTCGAAAAAGCGGTAATTCCTTCAATTGCATAAATAAGTAATTTCCAAAATGACCATTTTGTCTCCCCTGCGACTCTTTCAACATTTTCATATTCTAGCCATTTAGTATTAAAACCAACAAAACTAAATAATCCCTTTGAATAACGATTATATTCTTTCAAAGACAAAATAGCATCGACCATCTGTCTTGTCATAAGTCTATAATCACGAGCTCCATCGACCATCTCAACTTTTGATATTTTATTAATAATTTTATAGAACATTCTAGCAAAGAAACTCCTAATTGGGGGTTCTCCTTTTCTAGTTACCCTTCTCGTACCCACACAATCATAACCTTCATTAACAATGTAATTATACATTTCTGGTAAAAGTGCCGGCGGATCTTGCAAATCAGCATCCATAAGTGTTACATAATCTCCTTTAGAGTATTCTAGTCCTGCCATCATCGCTGCTTCTTTCCCAAAATTTCTTGAAAAAGAAACAAATTTCACTCTTTTATCTTTGTTAGCTAAACTTTTAAGAATTTCTAATGTTTTATCCTTACTTCCATCATTTACAAAAATGAATTCAAAATTAACCTCTTTCATCTCTTTCGCCGTCTTAACGATTTCATCGTAAAAATAAGGAATGGCTGCTTCTTCATTATAACAAGAAACAACTACTGACAATAATTTTTTCACATCTATTACCTCTCTTTTCCATAATCATAACATAAATAATTGTTTTTGTAAATTATAATCCAAAAAGTACTAGCCAAACTAGTACCTTAAACCAAACCAAGTAGTCTTACTACTGTTGTTATTATAAAACACATTAGAATTCCCACCATCGTAGGTATAATAAATCCTAATATTGCCCATTTCCAAGAGTTAGTTTCTTTCTTTATCGTTAAACAAGTTGTCGAACAAGGAAAATGTAGTAACGAGAAGACCACTACACAAACCGCCGTCAACCACGTCCATCCATTATTTAATAAAATGGTTTTTAAAGATTCTAAACTATCATATTCTACCAAAGTTCCTGTATTTAAATACATCATTAACATGATTGGTATAACTATTTCATTCGCCGGAAATCCTAAAATAAAAGCAAGTATTATAACTCCATCAAGACCAATTAAATCAGCAAGTGGATCCAAATAATTTGCTATGATACTAAGAATATTATTACCATCAATCATAATATTAGAAAGAAGAAAAACAATAATACCACACGGAGCAGCAACCGCGATAGCTCTTCCTAAAATATGTAGTGTTCTATCCACGATACTTCTTCCAATAACTTTTAATATCTGGGGTCTTCGATAAGGAGGTAATTCTAAAACAAAAGAAGTAGGTTCACCTTTTAATAAAGTTTTTGACAAAATCCAAGAAACTAAAAAAGTCATCCCAATTCCAAGTAGTATTACCAAAAGAAGAAATAAAGCACTAGTCAAGCTACTTACTATTCCTGTATTAAAACCTACAAAAAACATTGTAATAATAGCAATGATCATTGGAAATCTTCCATTACAAGGAACAAAGCAATTAGTCAAAATAGCAATTAATCTTTCTCTTTTTGAATCAATAATCCTACTTCCTGTTACTCCAACAGCATTACAACCAAAACCCATACACATACATAAAGCCTGCTTTCCACAAGAAGAACATTTCTTAAAAAATTTATCTAAATTAAAAGCAATTCTTGGCAAATAACCCAAATCTTCTAAAATCGTAAATAAAGGAAAAAAGATGGCCATCGGTGGTAACATAACTGATACTACCCATGCTACTGTCCTATACATTCCCAAAACTAACATATCTTGTAAAAAAGAAGGAAGAAAACTAAGTAAATTATATAAAGGTTGTTCTAAACTAAATAAAAAATCATAAAGCAAACTAGAAGGATAATTACTACCCACAATTGTAAGCCACAAAATACCAAGTAATGATAATATCATTATAGGTATACCCGTTATCTTATTAGTCAAAATACGATCTATTTTTCGATCTCTTTTATCATAGTCTATCTTACTATAAGAAACGACTTCTAAACTAATCATTTTAGAAATATCAAAAATAGTATTAACTACTACTTCATTAATTTCATCTCGTTTAATATTATTCTTATCTAAAAATCTAACCTCTTTATCTATCAATTTTAAAAGATCACTATCATTATCTATATCAAAATTTAAATAATTGAAACAAGATTTAACTGCTTCTTTATCATTACATAATAATCTAAGTGCTAACCATCTCGTATTAATACCAAGCTTTAATTTATCCAAATAATTTCTAATATTCGTTATACTTTTTTCTAATTCTTTACCATAATTAATAGTAATACCTTTAATACTAGTTTTCTCTAAAACCATTTGTTCTACTTTTTCTTTTAAACTATCAAGCCCAATTCCCTTTCTAGCCGTTGTTCCCACGACTTTTACTCCTAATTTCTGTTCTAATTTTAATAAATCAATTTCAATTCCTTTCTTCTTGGCCTCATCTAATAAATTAACACATACTAAAACTTGAGGATTGATTTCAATTATTTGTAAAATCAAATTCAAATTACGCTCCAACATTATTGCATCACACACAACAATTGTCATATCACTATCTTCAAAACAAATAAAATCTCTCGCTACTAACTCTTCTTCTGAATGAGCAATTAATGAATAAGTTCCTGGTAAATCATAAAGTTCATATTCATTACCATTATAGCAATATAATCCCTTAGCATTACTAACCGTTTTCCCCGACCAATTTCCCGTATGTTGATGAAGACCCGTTAAAGCATTAAAAATAGTACTTTTACCAACATTAGGATTACCTGCTAAAGCAATCTTATAAGTCATCTATAACACCTCAACCAAAATCTTACTTGTATCTTCTTTTCGAATAGCTATAATACTTCCCCTAATGTTATAAGCAATAGGCTCTCCAAAAGGACTTTGCATAACAGCTTTAATAATAGTACCTGGAATAAGCCCAATATCATAAAGTCTTCTCTTAATATCACCATTAACCCTAATATCTGTAACCCTTGCTTCTTCTCCTACTTTTATATCACTAAGTTTCATCCACATTATATCACTCCCTATAATAATCTATGAAAGCCCAATTATAATGTGAAAAAAAAAGAACTATAAAGTTCTAATCACTAAACAACTTATCTTCGTCTCCTGAACAATAAGCTTCACCAATTTTTTCTCCCTCAACATATTCTTTGCCGGCAATTGAACAACCCATTTTAGTAACAGAATCCTTCAAATAACCTCCAAATATCTTAACTAAAGCAATAGCCAAAACCGTAATCAAAGAAATAATCAATACATATTCAACTAAAGTCTGCCCTTTATTATTCAATCTCATCATTACAAGCCTCCTACTTATATAAACAATTATATAATAAAATTAAGTATATTGTCAATCATTTTTCTTAGTTAAAACACATTTATAATCCCATCTTTGACACTTGTAATAAAAAATTGTGTTCTAGGCCTTATAAATCCTAGTTTTTTTTAATTTTACTCTTGCGTACATAAGCCGTACATGATATAATATTAATATAATGTAAGGAGGTACCACACTTATGAGACTCAAAACTGTATCAACAAAAAGCAATAATAACTATGCCATAATTGCTGATTATAAAAAACTTAATGGAAAAAAATCTACTTATGTTTATGAAAACTTAGGTAATGACCAAAACTTAAAAGAAAGATTTGGTACTGAAAATACTATGGATAAAGTCAAAGAGTATATCAACTCTTTAAATCAGATGATAAAAGATGGAAAAGAATTACCCGTTAATTTAACTTTAAATCCTAATAAACAAATAGAAAAAAATATAAATCGTTGCTTCTATTCTGGACATTTTTTCTTAAGAAAAATTTATTATGATCTAGGTATTGATAAAATATGTAAAAATATTAAAGATAAATATAAATTTACATTTGATATAAATGCAGTTGTTGAATGCTTACTATATGCTCGTATCATATGGCCTTCTTCTAAACTTTCAACATTTGAACAATCAAGAAAATTTATAGGAAATTATGACTTTGATCTTCAACATGTTTATAGAACATTAACCTATTTATCACATGAAATAAATACTATTCAAAAAGAACTATTTGACAATAGTAGTAAAGTCATCGATAGAAATTACAAGGTTATTTATTATGATTGTACAAACTATTTTTTCTACACTGAAGAAAATGATTTTCAAAGGTATGGAATAAGTAAACAACATCAACCTAATCCACTTGTACAAATGGGATTATTTATGGATGCTGATGGCTATCCTTTTGCTATGAATATTAATCCTGGAAATACTTCTGAAACTAAGACCATGATTCCTACTGAGGAAGAGTTTTTAAAAAATTATAACATGGCTGGTAGTAACATAATTGTATGTACTGATGCAGCCATGTGTACCGATGAAATTAAAAAATTTAATGTCAAAGATGGTCGTGGTTTTGTAATTACTCAATCTATAAAAAAATTAAATAATAAATTACAAGAATTTGCTTTAGATAGAAAAGGATGGCGAATCTTAGGAAACCTTATGAATGTTTATAATCTTGATGAAATTGAAAAAGACGAACAATTAAAAAAGAAATATTTTAACACCATATTTTATAAAGAAATTGAATGTGAAACAGCATCAGTAATGCAAACTTTAATAGTAACTTTTTCTTTTAAATATCAAGTCTACCAGTACAATTTAAAATTACATCAATTAGAGCGTGCCAGAAAACTAGTTGAAGAAACTAATAAGAAAAATAAAAAAATAGCAAAGAAAAAAGATGTTGAAAAAATAAAAATAAGTAAAAATCCTAATGATCCTAAAAGATTTATTAAAGAAATTAAAACAACCGATGCTGGAGAAATCGCCTGTAATATAGAATATATCATAGATGAAGAAATTTATAAAAATGAAGAAAAATATAATGGTTTATACGGAATAACAACTAATTTAATTGATGATACTGCAACAATTATAAAAGTTATGAATGGTAGATGGGAAATTGAAGAATCATTTAGAATTATGAAAGATGACTTTGATTCTGGGACAGTTCATTTATCACGCGAAGATAGAATAAAAGGACATTTTATTACTTGCTTCTTAGCATTATTTATCTATAGATATCTAGAACATCAATTGGATGATAAATATACTGTAAATGAAATAATATCAAAATTACAAGAAATGAAATTATTAGAGCACAATGGAAAAGGATTTGAACCAATACAAACAAGAGATGATTTAACAGATGCTTTACATGATTTTTTAGGCATAAATACTGATACTGAGATAATAACTTACAAAAAAATTAAAGAAATTTTAGATATGAAATAAATAAGAATTATGTACGCCATTTTTCTAAATTCAAAAAAACTCGCATTCCCTTATAAATAAAGGGTTTGTGAGTTTTTAACTTTATACAACTGTCAAATTTGAGATTATATAATAAAATTAAGTATATTGTCAATCATTTTTCTTAGTTAAAACACATTTATAATCATTACTATAACCACTAGTATCTTCGTTAAAAGAAATCAAAACTTTAGTTTCTTTCAGGTCATAATTTTCCATAAACATTGAAATATCACGATTATAAACATCCCGTAATTGTTCTAAATTAATTTCAATAGTGGCACTATCATCCATATCTGTTGTATCATAATAAGAAGCTATATCCTTACCATATTCTAATAATTTATCTTCTAATTTTTGCCTATTATAAAACACTCCATATTGGTCTTGATTAACTAAACAATCAGTAATAGCATCTAATGATATATCATCATTCTCCAAATTAATAATAATATTTAAATAAGTATTACTATAATCACATTCTAAAAATTCTAAAGGTTGTTGATCAAATTTATCACTATTTAACATTTCTTCTAAATATACATGATATTCCCTAGATACATTAAATTGATCTAAATAATTAGTATCATTAATTAAATAATCACCATACATATACATACTGCTTTCTAAATACTGAATCATTTCTGAAGAAGTAACAGTTTTATTATTTTCTAATTTTTCTTTAGGATAAAACATAACAAAACAAATAATACTGATTACCATTATAATTAAAATAAATAATATAACATATGCTATTTTTCTTTTCATAGACTCTCACCTACATATTTAATTGTCAAATCACCATTATAATAATTTTCTGATTCACCATGAATATAGTTAACATTAATAACCTCACTAGAAACACTACTTTTGCCACCTCTACCTGGTTCACCAACTGCTGATGCTGTACACATATAATATTCAAATTGACAATTACGAACGCTCTCTATAATATTCCATTTAACACAATCACCGCCCTCGTAACAAATATGCTGAGGCTTAGTATATCTTTTACAGTAACCCAAAGGACTCCACTGTACACAATAAGCAGGTATATCAACACAAACCTCTTCCCATTGAATACAAATTTTTTGTTCATATTCTTCGCATTGCGGATTAGCTCCCAAACAAGATGTCTCAAAATCACCAGCAATACCAGCGCCACCACCACCATTTGTACCATTTCCTCCAGGACCATAACCATCACCTAAACCACCATTTAGATTAGCATCTTTATCGAAAGGAAAACAATAACTGTCATCAGGAAATTTAAAAGTATTTGGTTTATCTACTTTATATAAAGGTGTTTTACAAGAATATGTAGGTCCACCAGCTCCCGCTGCTGTAATTAAAGTTTTGCCATTTTTAGTTAACGTTGTTGCACCACCACCTGTCATTCCATCACTCTTTGATGATTTAGCACCACCATTATAACCATTCGTACCTCCAACTTTTATTTTTAAAACTTCGCCTTGTTGTAAATAAATATAACCAGTAACATTACCACCTAAGCCACCGCCTATATTAGTACCAGCCCCATTTGCATCCACAAAATAATATCCTGTCGCCGGAACAACAAATTCTTCTTCATATCCTTTATACTCAAACTTCTTATCAGAAAGTATTATTTGAATCTGTCTATCTTTAGTAACCTCATTCCCCACTTTATCACTTACTGAATAAGTAAAATTATATGTACCAATTTCTAAATCCTTAGTATTAGTAATTACTTGATTGTTATCCTTATTAATTACTTTTTTTGAATTATTATCAATACCACTTTCTAAATCTTTGACAGTAACATCACTCCACAAATCAAAATCTTCACCTAAAGCTTTAACTATTGGTGTCTCAAAATCAATCGTAGGAGAAACATTATCAATAATATGTACTTGTCTTTCCATTTTTGCTTCATTTTCAAAAGTATCCATTACATAATAATTAATAACATATTCACCAACTTGAAGTTCATTGGTGTTATTAATTCTCTTATCGCCATTTAAAATATATTTTGAAATAACATCACTACCAGTACCATCAACTGTAACATCGCTCCATAAGTCAAAACTTTCGCCATAATTTTTAATTAATGGATTATCACCATCTATTGATATCGTAGGATCAATAAAATCTTTAAAATAACAATAAATATCATTAACTAATTCATAATTATATACTTTATCGCCAACTTCTGTAACTTTAACACTATATTTATCATATCCACTAGCTACAATATCATCTCGTTCAAAATACCCCCTATTGATAAGTGTATTTATTGAAATACAAGCCGCATTCTCATCTTCATTCCAAATTAAATTTTTATTATATTCAGTTGTATAAAAAGAAGCAGAATTTAAAATACCGTTTTCATTAATATAATTAACTTCATTTTCAGCATCCTTATTACTATTAAACATAAAATAAGTACTAATTGACATTATAATACCTAAAATTAATATAACAGCTAGCAATTCAATTAAAGTAAACCCTCTTTTTTCTTTCATAATCCACCATCCTACTTATACATAATTAAAGCCGAAAAACAATAAATTTGTTCATCACTAAATATCGAGGTTGAAACCGAAAATTTAATATCAATAATTTCCTTTTCAACAATAAATTCATTAATGCTATTTTCTAAATCTTTCTCATGTGATTCATCAAAAACTTTAACTTTCATTTTTTATCACCCAAAACAATATATCAAAAACTAAAGTATTATTTTGTCGGTTTATAATATATTGTCTTAGTTTCTCCCGTTACATCTTTATATTCAATCCAAATTCTAAGTTCTAAATTTAAATTTTCAATTTCTTCTTTAGTTTTTATATAACCTACTAATTGAATTCCCTTAACTTCTTCATCACCAATAATTAAATCTTCTGTTTCATCAAAAATACCAATCGAAGGAAAAATATCTTCCGTAAAATAATCGTGAATAATCAAAGCCTTAATATCGTACATATCAACTTTAGGATTATCAAAAATAGCTCGGTAACTAACTTCTTCTTCATTAACTCTATCTATTGAAGTAGTAATGTCACAAGGAATTTCATCTTCTGATGTAAATTCAGAAACACTCTGTAAATTATTCTTATATGTCACATAATCATTTTTTTCTTCCTCAACTGTATTATCGACCGCAACCTTTACATCACTACTACATCCTACCAAAAAAATTAATACAAAACCAAATACCACAATTATCTTTTTCATACAACACCTACTTATTAACTACTTCATTTATTCTAATCAATTGATTATATTTAGCTAAGCGATCACTTCTTGACATTGAACCTGTTTTAATCACCCCAAGATCAAGTCCCACCGCTAAATCAGCAATATAATTGTCTTCTGTTTCGCCGCTTCGATGTGAAATAATTGTTTTATAGCCATTATCTTTAGCTAATTTAATTGTCTCTAAAGTTTCAGTTACACTACCAATCTGATTAACTTTAAGCAAAATAGCATTAGCCATATGCTTATCTATACCAACTTGTAATAATTTTTTATTTGTAACAAATAAATCATCGCCAACTAATAAAATCTTATCGCCAAGTAATTTCGTAAGTAAGATCCAGCCATCATAATCATCTTCAGCCATTCCATCTTCAATTGAAATAATAGGATATTTACTAATTAAATCAAGATAATAATTAGCCATCTCTTCACTATTATACTTTTTATTTTCAAAAACATAATAACCATCTTCATAAAATTCTGAAGCCGCCACATCCATTGCTAAACAAACATCACTACCTAATATATATCCTGATCTATTTACCGCTTCTTTAACTAAATCTAAAGCCTGATAAGTAGTATCAATCATCGGTGCAAAACCACCTTCATCACCAACACCACAACTTAAGTTTTTCTCTTTAAGTAAAGATTGTAAACTATGAAATATTTCAGAACCCATTTGTAAATTAGCTAAATAATCATCTAACTGAGGTACAATCATAAATTCCTGAAAAGCAAGTCCATTCGCTGCATGTGCTCCCCCATTTAAAATATTCATCATACATTTAGGTAAAGTTTTACCATCACCAACATATTCAAATAATTTCTTATTATTAGCTAAAGCACCAGCCTTAAGACACGCCAATGATACTCCTAAAATAGCATTAGCACCTAAATTAGATTTATTATCCGTACCATCTAATTCTAACATTTTCTTATCAATTGCTGCTAAATCATCAATATTCATTCCTAGTAAAGATGTTTTAATTTCATTATTAACATGATTAACAGCTTTTAAAACACCTTTCCCATTATATCTATTTTTATCTCCATCTCTAAGCTCTAAAGCTTCATGTACTCCTGTCGAAGCACCACTTGGAACTGAAGCCGTAGCTTTAATACCATCATCTAATATTACATCTACTTCAACGGTAGGATTACCTCTTGAATCAAGAATTTCTCTACCTTTAATATCAATTATCTTTTTCATTTTTTATCACCAATTATATTGTACCAAATTTCTCATCAAAAGTCACTAAGTTCACAGCAAAAGAAGACATTATTTTACCTTTTGTTCCTCATTTAATTGTAAATTCTTTTTTTCTTCTTCAACCGCCTCAATTAATTCTTGTTCTGTAGGAAGATGCAACTTATAACTTGAAGAAAAGATATTCTTATTATCCTCAGGTAATGTATATTTAACAACCGTTTTATTTTTTAATGTCGATAATAAAATACCAACTGTAGGATTTTCGTCATCATTTTTTATTTCTCTATCATAATAATTAACATACATTTGCATTTGTCCAATATCCTGATGAGATACTTTTCCAATTTTTAAATCTATTATTACAAAACATTTTAAAAGTCTATTATAGAAAACTAAATCCGGATAAAAATGATCTTCTTCTAATGTTAATCTTACCTGAGAACCAACAAACATAAAACCTTTTCCCAACTCTAATAAAAAATCTTTTAAATGTTCTAGAATATTTTTTTCTAAATCAGATTCTAAATAATCAGTATTTTCCTTAATATCCAAAAATTCTAAAACAAAAGGATCTTTCACTAAATCTTTACCATTTTTTAATTCATGTCCCTTTAAAGCTAGTTCTAATATTTTATCCTTATTAGTAGATAATGTTAGTCTTTCATATAATAGTGAACCAATTTGTCTTTGGAGTTCTCGAACACTCCATCTCGAATTAATAGTTTCTTTTATATAGAAATTTCTTTTAGGTTCTTCTTCTATTTTTATTATTTCAAGATAATGAGACCAACTTAATTCGTTCAACACTGTTGAACGAATTGGAAATAAACAATAAAATTTTCTCATTCTTCTTAAATTTATTATAGAAAATCCTTTTCCAAATTCATCAGTTAATTTTTTAGATAACTTTTCAAGTACCGTTTCACCATAACTAGCTCTTTCATCACCTTGTTGTATCTCCATGATAGCTTTACCTATATTCCAATATAAATTAAGCATCTCAGTATTAATAGTAGAATAAACTTTATTCCTACTATTAATAACTAATTCTTTGATATTATCAAATATATGATTTATTTCATTATCATTATATATTAAATTCTTATCCATAAATAACCTCCAATCTTTAATCTAAATTGTATCAAATTTCTCATTAAAAGTCACTAAGTTCACAGCAAAAGAAGTCATTATTTTAAACATCAATAAAAAAAGAAGAACTATATACTAATAAGTTCTCCCTTTTTAAGTAAACTAAGTAATTTAAGATTTTGTTCTGCTGTACCACTATAATTAGTAATACCGTTCGCTTTAGCAAGTTTACTGCGATTGTTATATGAACTATCAACACCAATTAAAGAAAGTGCATCGACAATAGAATCGCCATCATAAGATAAATTAGCTAAGTAAATATTACTAACAATAACACTATCATTTACCCAACCAATCGCACCATCATCTAACAAATATGGATTCTTACTTCCTAACTTTATCTTCGTAATTTTTCCCTTCTTTATCTTTGGAACTAATTTTTCTGTAGCGTCGCTTGATACATATACCCCATTAATAGACACTATATCTCCAATCTTATAATTAAGAGTATCACTATTATCATCTACCTTAGCTATATTAAAATAACTATAAAAGCTACTAATTCCCGTTTTTCCATTCGTTTCATCAAAAAAACTTTTAGTATCTCGAACATCGACGTGGCTATATGTTCCACCATAACCTATACCCTTAAATCCTATATCTTCAGCTAAACAACAAACTTCTTTATTATTAATAACACTTCCTTTTTTATTATAACAAACAATATCTGCACCTTTTCCTTGCGTATGTGTTCCACCTCTAACACCACCAGATAGAGATTCTTCAAAATCATCACTTCGATAACCACTATTAATAACGATGGACTTAAGACCATATTTATTATCCAAAAGGCTATATAGATTTTCAAGCATTACTGGTAAATTTTCATCAATTAATATTTTATCAGTTGTAAGCTTCCCCGTTTTATCATTAAAACTTCGAAATTCTCCTACTTTAAAATGCGTTGTCAAAAAAACATCTTTATCTTTAGCATAACTATAAGTTTTAACCATCAAATCCCTCCTTCATAGGTATTATATGAAATAAAAAAAAGGTTGTCTTTACGAACAACCTAATTACTTCTTAATACCACCAAATCGCCGGTCTCGTTTAGTATATTCTACTAATGCCTTATCAAATTCTTTTTCATCAAAATCAGGAAAATAAGTATTAGAAAAATACAATTCTGCATAAGCTAGTTGCCATAACATAAAATTACTAATTCTAAGTTCCCCACTTGTTCTAATCATCAAATCAATCGGAGGTAGTTCTTGATATAAATATTTACTAAAAGTTTCTTCATCAACTTCCTTAACACCATCTAAAATAATATTATTAACAGCATCAACAATCTCACTTTGTCCTCCATAATTTAAACAAATATTAAGAATACCCTTTGTCCCATCTTTAGTAATCTTTTCAAGTTCATTCATTGCTTTAACTACATCTTTTCTTAAATTAACTTTTCGTCCTGAAAAAATAACCTTAATATTTCTTTCAACAAAATAATTTCTTTCTTTTTTGAAACCTGTAACAAATAAATTCATTAAATAATCTACTTCTTCTTTACTTCGCTTAAAATTTTCTGTCGAAAAAGCAAAAACGCTAAGTATTTTAACCCCACAAGTTAAAATATAGTCACTAAGTGTTTTCAAGTTTTTAAATCCTGCATCATGACCTTTACTTCTTTTTAATCCTCTCTCCGTTGCCCACCGACCATTACCATCCAATATAATCGCAACATGATTTGGTATTTTTAATTCTCTATTCATAATCCACCTCTTATATAAATTATAATATATAGAATAATTTAATACAAGTTCTGATATCATAAAATTAATTATCTTTTCTATAATTTACAATATAAAATATAAATGATATAATGAATTTGGTGAGATAATGAAAAAATTTAATATGATCGATGAAGAATTCATCTGTGAAAATTGTCACAAACACGTTGAAAAGCTAAAATATACCGCTAGAGACCACTGTCCTTATTGTTTGTACTCTAAACACGTCGATATTAATCCCGGCGACAGATCTAATCAATGTCAAGGATTATTAATTCCAATTGGTATAGAAAAATTTAAAAACACTTATAAAATAATTTATAAGTGTTCCAAATGTAACAAAATTCATAAAAATATTGTTGCCGATGATGATAATTTTGATTTAATCATTGAATTATCATCTCATCCTAAAAACGTATATTTCTAATAAAATCATAAATAGTTGGCATTACCATAATAAAAATAAATAAGATTAAAGCAATTACCATTGCAATTTTTGTTTCAGGAGATAGTGTAAGTTTCACTGTCTTCTTTTTCTTTTGCGTCATTGATGGTTGAGTCGAAATATAAGTTGTCGTTTTATATACTTGGTCACCCTGTAATTCTTGATTAGGAATATATTGCTCGGTCACATCTGGTTGATAATTGGTATTCTGTGAGGCACTTTGTTGTTCTCCTTGACCATTCATATTTGGCGCAACAGATGGTTGATTAAGATTAAGTACCACATTAGAATTATTATTAAAATTAGTTGATGGTTGTTCCCCTACTGGCATTCCATTAGAAATTTGACTTTCAGGTTTTAACAAATCAACTGGTGGTACTGCTGAAGAAGTATTATTAGTATTTAAACCACCATTTTGAATATTAACATTCATAGGATCATTAACATTAATATTAGGATTACCAATTGCCGTATTAAGATTACCGGTAGCATGATACGGTGTAACTGGCGTTTGCTTATTATCTTCCGCTAAAGATGCATTAAAGCGTTTCATAATTTCTTCGTCATTCATCGTAATCCCTCCTTAATAGGTATAAAAGATTTAGGAAAAACCTAAATCTATAATTTCCATAAATCCTGATTATTATTCACTTGATTATTAGCATTTGTCGGTGTTTCCTGACCATATACAAAATTCATTCCACTAGCTTGTTGTTGAGGTTGTGGTGTTGCAGTAACTTGACTAGCAGGTTGACTAACGTTGATTCCTACATTAGTAGGAACTGGATTAACATTAGGTTGCATTGGTGTTGAAGTCGTATTACTCGTATTAGGCATAGGACTTACTGTTTGTCCCATCGTTGGCTCTGGTGTAATCACTGTCGGATTAACACTTGGTGTTGGATTAACATCCCAACTATTAACAACGGGTGCTCCAGGAACCGGATTAGTAGCAGGCATTGTATTAACGCTAGCCTGTGTTTGTGGATTTTGTACTGAAGGTGTAACACCAGTACCAACTCCAGAATTAAATGTTTGATTAATCGTTGGTATAGGGTTAACACTCATCGTTGGTTGTTCCATCACAGGTGTTTGATTCATATTAGGAGCTACTGGTGTTGGTGTAGGATTAACATTAGGTGTAACACCAACGTTTCCTAAATTACTATCAACATTACCCATAGCATTCTCACTAGGTATTTCAACTGGTCTAGGAGCAATTTTAGGCTTCTGCTCATCTAAAGGCTTATACCCTAAACTATTAACATCACTATTAGTATCAGTCGTGCTAGCTACTTGATTAGGTACCTCTTCTCTAATTAAAGGTTGTTCCAGAATATTTTGACTAGCAATACCACTATTCATTCCCATATTAGGATTAACATTACTATTTATTGCCGTATTCATATTCGCATTACTCATATTAACATCTAAGTTTTGCGGTTGTAATGGTGTTGGTGCAATATTCTCCATTGGTTGAGAAACATTTCCACCTACATTAGTATTAGCATTAACACTAACATTATCACTTACACTAGCATCTTTCTTATTTTTCTTTTTCTTCTTGTCCCTTTTATCAGCTAAAAAGCCAATAATAGTAATAATCATTAAAACTAAAACGATCAATATATAGATATAATATTCCATCAAAAATTCAACAAAGCTCATTTTTTTCCTCCTCTTTACTCTATATTAATACTATCATACTTTAACTAAAATTGCAATGTTTTTTTATAATGTCTCTATTTTTTTTAACACATCACTATCAACCTTTTGCAATGTCTGAACCGAAGTATCAAAAGAATTTTTATATTGTCCTTTATAAAATAATTCTGTAGCCTGTTTAAGTCCTTGATCAATCTCGGGATAACTACTACGATATCTATTACCATAGACAATAAGTTTTTCACTAATCATTGCACTTTTAACCATATCATTTGTTTTATTAAAGATTTTAAACACCAAATCTCTCGCTGTATCTACACGAATATTTAAAATTTTAATAACAATTGGTTTCTTATCAAGTTCCTTAATAATTTCCCGAATTGCTTCTTGTGCCTCTCTAAGTTCAATATAATAACTATTAGGAATAACAGGTATCTTATAATCCTTAAGCTTATTTCTTGACTCTTTGAGTAATCTTTGAATCGTAGCCAATTGTTCCTTAGCTCTATACTCATCATCTTTCATACTTGTAATTGATCTTAATTGATAATCTAAATCATCTTGTAACCTCGATAATTTAATACTTAATCCATCAAGTTCTGACACTAGTTTTGAATAAGCAAAAGTCTTACCTCTTCCATGAGCCATTAAAGCTTTATAATCTTCGTTAATCTGCTCCAAATTACGATTAAGAATACTAAATTTATTAATTTCTTCATCTGACAAATCATAAGTTAGCTTAATATCATCAATCTGAATATAAATATCGTAAACAACTTTATTAATATTTTCAATTTTCTGTTTAAGTATTTTACTATTTTCTCTAAAAATATCTTTACTTTCTTTCTCTTTATCAAAATCTGCAAATAAAGAATTAAAATACTGGACAATTGTTTTTAACTCTAAAGTAGCATCTCCTAATTCTAAATTCTTAAGACTACTCATAATAAATTCAACTTTACTATTAATTTCTTTAATATTATATTCAACATTAAGATAATCAAGTGGATAACCATCTCTAATCATTCTTGAATAAAGCACCATCGTCTCTTCGATCTTACTAGGAATAAGAGCTCTTGCCATAAGCACGATTGAAGGTGTTTCATCTAAAATTAACTTCATTTTATTAATATCCTCTTCGATACTAATAACCATTTTCTCTACGGCTACATAATCATTAATATCCATATAATCTTCAAATTGTTGAAACTTTTTATCGATAACTTCAAATTCTTTGACTATTGATTCACCAATTTCTCCATAATCTTTGCTTGTTCTTTCATACTTATTCTGAAGTTCTCTATACATAATTTTAAGTTTAGTAATTAATGCTCTATTTCTTTCTTCTGAATTAGTAATTATCTTAATCTCATCTAGTAAATTAGATGTTTTCTTCTTAAGGACATTAATTTCCATTTCTACTGAAGCAATCTTTTTAATTACTTGCTTATAATCTTTTCTATCAATCAAAAAATCAGCTTCTGAAATCATATCATTAAGTTTAGGAATTTGTTCATCTTTAATAAATTTAAACGTACCATCCCATTCATCTAATTTCGTCTTTAAATTATCTGTCTTAACCAAATCACGAACTTTAGATATTTCTGACAAAATAGGCGCACCAATCAACAAATTTTTCTCGATATCTAATTTCTCTATCTCATTTTTATATTTACTATTCTGTTTTCTTTTAACAATAACAAAAGTAATTAAAAACAATATTAGTGCTATGACTAACGTCGATATAATAATTAAAATGACATTGTCCATTCATACTCACCGCCAATACTCTTACTTATTATTTTAACACAAAAACAATTTTTTTAACATCTTTTTACTCTAAAAATTAAAATTAGTCAAAAAGAAAAGAAAATTATTTCGAAATTAATTTCCTTGCATACCCCACTAACTCATACAAATCATCTAATTTCATACTATTGTTTCCTTTATAACTAAAACTACTTCCCTTGTCAACATCAAAGGCAAAACTAATTGTCGCATCTCCTAATTCACGATCCGTAACAAGTCTTTTTAACTCACCATTTTCAAGTATAATTTCACCAAAAATCTTTTTTTCAAAGAAAGAAGTATTTTTATAATAAACTTTTTCCATAACAATTCTTGAATAATTTCTATAATTAAGAACGGTATCACAAACAATCTGATAGATATCTTCAATTTTACTATCCATATTAATATCAAGTAACCTCATAATAAACATATCTTCATTACATAAAGTATCATCGTTATCCTGAAATTCAATTCTAATATAATTATCCTTATATCTATTATCCATTATCTCAAAAACAGATGCATAACCTACATACTTTCTCGAAATCATCACATGATCATTACCTTTTTTTAAAGCAATAAATTTAGCACTAAAATCCTCTTTATCTTTTATAAAATTAACTTTATAACTTTTTCCTAGTTTATACCCTTCTTCTTCACAGTAAATAGCTAGTGTACTATCATTGTCAATTGCATCCGTAGGATCGTTTAAAACAATCTCTCTAGGAACCCCATCAATATGATTAATTAATATTTTATTATCACTAACATAAGCCCCATCTATCAAACCACTATCAATTTTCTTCCAAAGTTTATCTAAAAAAGGAACACAACCCCTATTCCATTCATCAAATCTTTTTACTTCCATGATAAAACCTCCAATTTTTAATTACTACACAAATAAGTATATATAAAATTTAAAAATATTGCAATAATTTAATCCAAAAAAGAAATATTAATTGCTAATATTGCCACAATCAAGTATAATTAAGTTGGTGATAAAATGAAACTATATTATCAAGATCAAACAATAAATATTATTAATTGTACATCGTTCCTATCGCGATTAAAAGGTTTTATGTTCCAGAAGAACATAAACCATGCTTTACTATTCAATAAATGTAATAGCATTCATACTTTCTTTATGAAAGAATGTATTGATGTTATCATGTGTGACAAAGATAATAAAATACTCTTTTACTATCAAAATCTCCATAAAAATAAAATCATTTGGCCAAAAAAAGGTGTTACCAAAGTCATTGAAACACCACCATCATATTTTCCTATAAAAATAAATACCTATTTAAAAATGAAGTAAACCATTCTACTTCATTTTTTTCACCTAATTATTTAGGATAATATTCAATACAAAACTTAATCATATTATAAAATTCATTAAAATTAATAATAAGCATTATAAAGCATAAAATAATAATAACAAAATATTTTAACTTTAAATTTTTAACAATCTTATCAATAAATAAGTAAACCAAAATAATATAAGCCCATCCAAAATATAACGAATACAAAATTAATCCATTTTCTTGAGTACCCCAACCAAATAAACATAATATTAAAAATGAAAAGATAACCCATAAAAATGCTATTAATGCCATACGATTTTTTCTATTAATAATAAAACTAATAACACAAATAAATAATATCAAACTACCAATAATACTAAAAAAATTAATATCTATCAAATAATAGCATAATGAACCATCAATTGATACAATTTGTCCACTTGGCGCTATAAAACAAGATCTTACAAAATATAAAAATTGCTGAAATTTATCAACAAAGGTAAGTTCCACTCCCGAAAAAACCATTAAAGAATTAATTTTATTCTTTAAATCAAAAACTAATAAAATTTGTCCTGTTGTAATCATCATTAAAATAAATACCATAAAACACTTACTAACATTTAAAAACCAATTTTTTAAATTTTTAAATTTACTTATAAAAGGAAAAACAATTCCTGAAGTAAGCAATGTACTAACAGCGCCAATATATGTATAATTAATTTTATACTTGTTTTTATATCCACAATAAATAGTTAAAATTAAATAGAAAAAAGCAATTGCATATTGTTCAATAACAATACTAAACAACAAAAATGAATAACTAAATAAAGCTATTATTAAAAATAAAATTTTATTTTTATCACTTAAATTTAACATTTTTTCTATAAAGACAAATGATAAAGCTATTAAAAACATTTGTAAAGTACCAAATAAAATATAATAACTATTAGGAATTAAACCTAAAAAATTAGATGCAAAATTAGCAATTAAAGCAAAAGGAAACGCAAATAAGCCAAATAAAGGTTGTCTAATATCATTTTCTGACATACCAATATTCATAAACGCATTATTTTGAATCAAAGCACCACTATCAGAAGTATAAATAACATCATATATAATTAATTTATCATGGTTATAATGGGGATAATAAAAAGCATCCGTTTTATTATACAATAAAGTGATAAAGCAAAATCCAATTATAACAACTAATAACATAAAAACTTTTTCTATTTTTGTTAAATCATGATATTCTTTTACAATAAAATGAATAACTTTATTAATAAAATAATAAGATAACAAAATAATACTTGGTAAAGATGCAAACGAGACAATTATTTTAATACTATCAACATTTAAAGATATTGCAAAAAAATTATTCAATAAATTTCTAAAAAAAATAACACCAGAATCACTATATCTTGCCAAAAAAGTTATACCATACAAGCCAAACAAAATAGCTATTACAAGATATTTCTTATTAATTTTACTAAAAAAATTATCATTTAATATCATTTTACTAATAAAAATACCACTCAAAAAAGAAATAAATAATAAAAATTTAATATAAGATAAATCATAATTTCCACATAAAATTATTGTTAAAAAAGGAATCGATATAACAAATAAAAAGTTACAAATCCATTTCATATATTTAGTACTCATAAAACACCCTTTCTCTAATATTATCAATTAATATTAATATAATTTTATTTACTTCATTTTTTTCTTTTTACTATGGTCAAATATAATATTAGTTTTAGCTATTACAATAAAAACCAATATAAACAAAATTGCATAAATTATAATTCCCTGCCTACTATCACCAAGAACATAAATAATTGAAACAATCGCAAATAAAATATCTACAGCATATATAATAAGAACCGTTGTCCTTTGAGAAAACTTCATATTTAAAAGTTGATGATGTAAATGATTTTTATCAGGCATTGAAATAGGTTTATGATTAATTACTCTTCTAAGAATAGCAAATAATGTATCTAAAATAGGAATAGCTAATAAAAATACCGGTACAATAAATGAAGTAAATGTAATATTTTTAAATCCAAGTAATGCAATCACTGCAATAATATATCCCAAAAACATACTACCAGAATCCCCCATAAATATTTTTGCCGGATTAAAATTATGAACTAAGAAACCTAACGTACTTCCTAACATAATAAATGTTAAAACAATATCTAAACCAGTTGAATTACCTATAATTAAAGCAATAATACCAACAGTTAAGAAATATATAGATGAAAGCCCACCAGCCAGTCCATCAAGTCCATCAATTAAATTAATACAATTAATAATAGCTACAATAAATAATATCGTAATAGGATAACTAAACATTCCAAATTGCATATACAAGCCAAAAGCACTAATATTTCTTAATACAATGCCACCATATAAAGGTATAATAGCAGCGCCAATTAACTGACTACAAAACTTGTATTTAGCGGGAATAGGCTTAATATCATCAATAACACCTGTTACAACAATAACAAAGCTTCCAATTAAAATAGAATTCATTTGAACAGATTCTTTTCCAAAAAGCATATAACCTAACAAAAAACCAAAATAAATTCCAAAACCTCCTAATCTAGGAATCGGTTTTTTATGTACTTTTCTAGCATTAGGAATATCCATTGCCCCAACATGAGTAGCAATATGAATAACAACAGGCATAAATAAAGCAACAAATAAAAATGTAATTGCAACCATAAGTATAATTTGTTTAATATCCATAATTCACATCCCAACTAAAAAACTTGCTATATATATATATTATATACCAAGTCACATTTTTTATCAATTACTTAATTAATACAAATAATTAATTAAATATTTATAATTATATTCAAAATTAACATATTATATATAACTATTTTTCTTTTTATCAATCAAAAAAGGTAGCAAAACAAGTAAAGGAATGCAAGTAAATATACCATATACATACCTTAATTCACAAAACACAGGCGTTGCAACCATAATAGATAACCATATTCCATATAAAGGAATATAACACAAAATATATTTTTTATTATAATAAAAAGTTAAAAAAGAAGAAATAATTAAAACAAAGAAAGCTCCACCCACGCTCCAAATTAAATTAGATAAAGGTAATTCTCTATACGTTGTATGATCAATCAATTTATTATATATTTCGGGAGTAAGAGAATCTGTGTAAACATTTTCATCAAACAATTGTTTTGATTCACTTCCAGTTGCCCAATAAATAACATCTGGATACCAATAGCCTAATGTTTGTAACATATAAGCTTCAACATAAATTCTCGGGTGTTGAATAAATAAATTTAAGTAAGTTTTAAAAAATTGCCCACTATTATTTTGTAAAAATTCATCATCAGTAGCCCATTTCACCGGATTACTAATAACATTACTATACTCATGAATAACCTTATCATAATCCCATAATTTCATTAAAAATTTACTATCATCAACAGATATATTCTCATTTAAAACTACAACTCTAGCCATTTGTTGAAGAGGTATCGAATAAGCTTCTGATGTTTTTGTTTTTTCTACACCAAAATAATCAAAAACAGGTCCCTTAATACCAAAATAAAAGACAAGCAAACAAGTACATAATATCGTAATTGTCTTTCTTTTATTTTTTAATATAAATATCATAAAAGGAATAATAAATACAAAAACATATATTCCATTATTTCTAAAAAATAATATAAATAAAATACTAACAACAAATAAAATAATATCACTTTTATGACATTCCTTATTATCAATAAAATTAAAAATAACAATAAATAATAACATAAAAGCAGTTCCAAACATAACATCACGCCATAAAGTAATACTATAATGTCCATATAAAGGACTAAAAGCATATATTAAAACTACAATAAAACAAATAATTTTAGATAAGCCTTTATTATACAAAAATCTAATCACAACAGTGACAATAAAAGAAATACAAATCATTTGTACAATTGTTGAAAAAGCAACAGCACCATTTAAATTATTAAATAATAATTTACCTAAATTAAAAGGAATACCAAAAAACCATGTATGGCCAAAAGTATGAAAATCACTTAATATAAAATCATCAGCATAGTGAATAACATGATAAGAATCAGGAGTCATAATCGCAGGATAAAATCTAATAAAATAAAGAAAATTACCAAAAAAAACAATTAATAATGTAATAATAAAATATTTTTTAGAAAACTTTTCATGATTATTAAATATTGATATTTTCTTAACTTTAATAAATAGAAATCCAAACAATTTATATAATAAAAATCCAAATCCAATCATCATAATTAAAACTTCAATGCTTTTACTAATATTAAAAATATATGTAGGAGTAGCCTTAATATAATGACTAACAATATTACCAAAAGATAACAAAGTACTAATTAAAATACTAAGGACAATTGAATATTTACTTATTTTTTTATCAAATTTTTTATTATATTTATAATAAAAATACCACAAAAAGAAAAAAAATAAAGTCATAAAAATGTTAAAAGACTTAACATCATAAAAATTATTTGTATAAATCAAAATAGCAATATAAGTAAAAAATCCCTCAACAGCACTTACAATATATTTTTTCATCACTTACTTCCCCCTGTCATAATACAAACACCAAATATAATAATAAAAATACCCAACCCTTGTATAAACGTAATTTTCTCTTTTAAAATTAAACAAGAACCAATAACAACCAATGTATTAACAATTGCCACAGATAAAGGCATAGCAATAGTCAAATCAACTCTTCTAACTATCAACATCCATAATATAAAACTAAAACCATAACAAAGAATTCCAAGTATCATTTTTATTGAATAATTAATTGATAATCCAAAAACATTTAAAACTAAATTAGCATCATTACTACCAAGTTTAAACAAAATCAATCCTGAAGAAGCTAATATAACATAAAAAACAAACATTATAATTGTCATCATCTTAGTCCTTCTTTCCATTTTTATCTACTCTTTCTTTCAATAAAGAAATTTCTTGAATTAACAATTTTATTTTTTCATTTTGAATTGATATACTAGTAGTTATAATAAACGATACATAAAAAAGGAAAAAGAAACCTAACAAGAACATCATATTTGAAGGAACTTCAAAACCTACTAAATTTGATAATTTATAAATAATATCAGGAAAAATTACAATTAAAGACATTAAAACTAATAATAAAATCCAAAAACTAGCATATTTAATTGTCATCTTTTTTTGCTTAACAGTTCTTATAATTAATATAAATTGAAAAATCAATAAAGCAATTAAAAATATAGTTAGATTCAAATTCATTTTATCTTCCTCCTTGTTACCGAAGTAATACATATAGATAAACTAACACTAAACATATAATAAATACTTTTAAATAATTTAATAGAAGATTGTCCAAATTGTCTTTCATGCATTTCTACAGGTATTTCTTTAATTTTAAATTTATTTCTTATTAAAAATACTGTAGATTCAGGTTCAGGATATTCCGATGGATAACTATAAGCAAACAATTTAATAACATTCCTATTACCTGCTCTAAATCCACTTGTAGGATCATATATTTTCTTACCTGTACATATTTTAATCAAAAAAGACAATAAATTAATACCAAAACGCCTTGATTTTGTTGATTTAAATTTACTTAAATCATTAATAAACCTAGAACCAATAACAAAATCATTTCCATTAATAATTTCATTAACTAAACTATCAATATAATTTTCATCATGTTGTCCATCACCATCAAACTGTATAGCAATATCGTACTTATTATCTAATGCATATTTATAACCAGTTTGTACAGCACCACCAATACCAAGATTATGTATTAAATTCACTACATTGTAGTTATTTTTTTCACATATTTTATTCGTATTATCAGTACTACCATCATTAATAATAATATAGTCAACTTTATTTTTATATTTTTTATTATAATTAATGATCTTATTAATAGTATTTTCAATATTTAATTCCTCATTATAAGCCGGAATAATAACTAAAACTTTCACAACTTTTCCTCCTACTAAAACAATATTAATTTATATTACATATTTAATTACAAAAATAACTTAACATATTATATTTTTATTATTTTATTTTTTTTTACAATAAATTTATTTTTAGCCAAATTAAGCATAGGCATATCTGAATAACTATCTGAATATGCATTATTAATTGTAATATTGTTATATTTTTCATATAATCTCTTTACCTTCTCTTCACCATAACAATTTTTACCATCAAAAATTCCCGTATGTTTGTCTACCTTTGTCGCAATCACATCTTTAACCTTCAATTTTATACCAATTGGTTTAATTAAAAATTCAGGAGAAGCTGAAATAATAATATCTTTATTATGATTACCATATAAATACCATTTTTTTATTTTTTTATTATGACTCTTCCAAAATAATTTAACATATTTATCAATATCATCTATCTCATATAATATTGAAAAAAATTTTTCTTTCATATTATCTTTTGAAATTATTTTTGCCTTATATTTAAAAAAAGACAATATAATTTTCGGAAAATATTTTATTATTTTCCATCTCTTTGTAAGCAAAAACAAGAAAAAATCAATACTAGAATCACCATCATAAATAGTTTTATCAAAATCATATAAATTAAACATACGCATCACCTATACTATATACAAAATAACTATTAAAGAAAAGACATATATTAATCCTAAAAAAATCAAAGTCCTATCTTTAAAAACAACTTCCACAGGATCTCCCGAATTATTAGATTCAATATTAAGTGAATACTTCATAAATATTAATATGACAAAAGGAACTGTCCACATAATATATTCATAGTTTAAATCTTTACACCACAACGAATAAAAAACAATCGCCATACTTAAACACATATACATATTTTTATCTAAAAATTCTTTATTATAATATTTTAATACCTTCCTTGTATTGCCTACTTTTTCTTGTACCATTAGTTCATTTCTTCTTTTTCCTAAACCCAAATAAAAGGAAATAGAAAGAACTGTTAAAAATAGCCAAGATGAAATTTCAACATTAATTAATACGCCACCGTAGAGTACCCTAATTAAAAAACCTAAAGCAAGTATCGTAACATCTAATAAAGGGAAATTTTTTAATTTAATACTATATAATATATTTAATACAATATAAATGATAATATATATACTAATAAAATAATTATATAAACTCAAATAAAATAAAATAACAAAAGATACAATTAATAAAATAAGCAATATTAATAATGCATTATTAATTGATATAACACCACTAGCAATAGGCCTATTCTTTTTTACAGGATGTATTTTATCTTTTTCTACATCTTTAATATCATTAATAATATAAACAACTGAAGAAGCAAAAGAAAAACTAAAAAAGCCTAATATTGTAAGTAAAATATTAACACTATTAATTTCTCTACTAAACAATAATGGTAAGAAAATCAACAAATTTTTTATCCAATGTTTAACTCTTATCAATTTCAAATAATTTAACATATCTATCCTCCCAAAAAATCAATAATAAAAATATAATATTATATTTTTTAATAAAACATATAATAATAACATAACATTAAAATTTATATATTTATATTTCCAACTAATCTTTTACAAAATTAATTTGATCAATCAAAGAATATAACTTATTATACATAATAGATACATCAAAACTATTATTTTTATTATTTTTTATCCAATGAAATAAAGGTAAACCAATAATATCTTTAATATTATCACCACAACTATTTATCACATATAAAAGCATATCGCATAACTCATTGTATTTATCCTCTTCATCAATAATAGCTTTTTTTATTTTGTTTCTTTTGGTAACTTCTTTCTTAATAATTTCCGATTCTTCCCAATTTGTCATATCTCTATTTAATAAAATATTAATATCATTATATCTAATATCATTTTTAATAAGTTCATTTTTTATTTTACCATATTCTACATTATAAGCTTCTTTTTCATAAGGGATAACCGAAATAATAGGATTTAAAAATTTAATTATATCAAACACCAATTTATAATTTTTAAATATTTCAAAAGTTTTATTATTTAAATAAAAAGCTGATTTAGAATATAAAGGTATCCATTCAATAAAACTCAAAGATTGCATTTCTTTATGAGAAAAATGAATTCCATTTCTAAGTGTCATATATGTATTATCCATTTTTTGTAAAATAGAATTCCCAGTCGTACTATTTAATTCATTTCCAAAAACAGAAACAAATTTATCTAATCCTCTAGAATCAACAATACAACTTCCTATTCTCCTATTAAGATATTCATCAACAAATTTAAAGGGATCATCTATTTTACTAATTTCATCATTAAACATAAATTTACTATAATAAGGTCTCGTAATAAGTGCTCCTCCTGCCCCAGAAAGCCTTACCACATCATTACTAAATCTTTGTCCTCTATACCTATTTATAAAATAATATGTTCCCATATAAAGACTTCTAATAGCTTTCTGACCATCAAAATCAGATAACTGCATTATTTTTTCTGGTAAAGTATCATATTTATAATTATATAAATGAACCAAAGGAATAGCAATATCAATATCATTTGTTTTTTTACTATCAAAAGTATGAATTCTAGTTTTATCATTAACATCATCAAGATTTGTCAATCCAGAATAAACAATTCTTGAATCAAGCCCACCAGTAACATCTACGATTACATTTTTGAATTTAGAAGAATTATAAACAATATTAATATTTTCTAATATTTCATCACAAGCTGATTTTAATATTTTATCATAATCTTTTAAATCAAATTCCTGTTTTAACATTTCAACCATCGATGTATCTTTTAATGTTATTTTATTATCATCAATTAATATATACTTATCAAAATCCAATTGGTAAATATTACTTACTTCCATTTCTTTAGATATATGCTGTTCAAATAATTGCCCATTTACAAAACTCAAATTAGCAATTACAACATCTTCATTTAAAGAAAGCTTAATATTTAAACAATTTAACAAAATCAATAACATATGATATTCATTTGACACTATAATATAATCAGATGTATTATAATAAAATATTAAACCAGTATTAAAAAAATCTTTACCAATTAATATTTTATCATTACTTTTAATAAAATAAGTAAAATTACCAACTAACTCATGCAAATTAAGAAAATTGTCAATTTTTTTAATTTCATCATTACCAACAATAATATTTTTATCACATTTACATAATCCCGAAAAAGCAATAGATAAATTTCCAATCTCAACAAGTTCATGCTTACTTATAAATAAACCCTTTTTATTACCTAAACTAAATTCACTACAACAAAAGTCACCTAACAAAGAATTATTAAAAACGCTTTTATTAATAGATTTTTTAGAAATAACAACAGCTATATTTTGAAAAGGATCATCTAATGAAAACAATTTTAATTTTTCTTTATATTTATTTTTAATTTTTTTATTTAACGACTTATTAAATTCTTTTCTTATCTTATCAGTAAAATAAGAAACTGGCCTTGTATTAGTAGTTTGCATCTCATTACCATTACTTATATATACAGTAACAACATATATTCCATCATTAATTAAATCAAAAACATAATCACTATCCAAATTATCTTTAACAACTTTATTTATAACATTACCATCTTTATACAAATAATAAGCTCTTATAAACCAATTATCAGGTAGATTTCCAACATTAATTTTTAATTTATTATTATCTAAAGAAACATTTATATCATATTTTATTTTATGCACAATATACTAATCCCTCTAAACAACCTTAGCATAACTACTTTCATACTTATGAATAAGTTTAACACCAATTGCCGTAAGACCACATCCTACTAAAAACCATAATAGTAAACCAATATAATTAGGTGCCATACCATAAATAAAGATATTTCTAAATTGATCGATACAAAAAGCAATTGGATTAAATACTATCATAATTGAACTAAAAGGCTTAGGTATTCTTGTCGAGATATTGTAAAATATTCCAGAAAAATAGAACAATAATCTAAATAATATATTAGTAATATTAGATAAATCTTCGACAAAAACTCCAAAGTGTAATAATATCGTACCGCAACCAAAAGCAACCGTATATAAACATATTAAGATTAAAGGGAAATTCAATACTTGCCATGTAACAGGAACTTGGAATATAATCATAAGAGCAACCGTTATGATAAATGAAATTATATATTTAAACAAAAATACAAGTGATTTAGAAAAAAGGAATACATACTTAGGAACATATACTTTATTTATAATTCCAACATTATTTTTAACCGTTTTAACACTTCCCATAACTATTCGGTTAAACAAATCCCACGCCGTTAATCCTAAGAAAACAAAGACTGGAAAATAAGGCTCACTAGTTTTAAATACTACCTGAACAATAAAAGTATAAATAAGCATATAACAAATAGGATCTAGAAACCACCACATCCAATTCAAATATGAATTAACAATTTCCGACTTTAACTCTGCTTTAGCTTGATAAACAGCATATTTATAATATTTTTTAATATTTGTAAAAAATTTCTTCATTATAACCTCCTATTTATTATCCAAATTCTTCATAAATTCTTCATAATGTTTAGTTACAGTCTTCGTATCTCCTCGTTCCATTAATACTCCATCATTAATCCATATAACTTCATCACATAAATCTTTAATTGTTCCCATACTATGTGATACAATTAATACTGTTTTATTATCATCTTTAATAATTTCCTGCATTTTTTTACCACTTTTTTCTTTAAAATGCATATCACCAACACTTAAAACCTCATCAATTAACATAATATCCGTCTCAAGTATTGCCGTAATTGAAAAAGCAAGTTTAGAATACATACCACTTGAATATGTTCTAACTGGTTTATATATAAAATCACCAAGTTCTGAAAATTCAATAATATCAGGAATTTTCTTTCTTATTTCTTCTTCGGTAAAACCAAGCAATAAACCACTTAAAATAATATTTTCAAATCCCGTTAATTTATTTTGAAATCCCGCTCCAATAGACATTAAAGAAACTGAATTACCTTTTAAATCTATCTTTCCTTCATCAGGAGCAAAAATTCCAGCGACAGCTCTAAGTAAAGTAGATTTACCACTACCATTCTTACCAATAATACCCACAATTTTACCTTTTTCAACATTAAAGCTAACACCTTTAAGAGCTTCAAATACTTCTACTCTATTAAATTTAAACTTAGCAATAGATTGCTTAATTGACATTTTCTTTAATCCCCTATATTTAATATGTAAATTTTTAACTTCTATCGCATTTTTCATTTTTAACTCCTTTCTTTCATTCAATAATTTAACATTCTTACTTAACATAATTCAAAATCTCATAATCATTTTTGTCAGAATTATAATTTAAAAATACTATTTTTTTCACAGTTAATTGCTTATGATAAGTTTTAAAATAACCAAAACTTGCAAAAGAGATACCTACATTTTCCCTTATATATTTATGAATATTTTTACCAACTTTAAGATTATCTAAAATAACTAACAATTTAGTATTATAACTTTTAAAATTATCATAATGTTTTTTAATCAATTCCAAATCTTTTTCATTTTTCATAATATAAGCGTAAAAAACAATATCCGAATTAACATAACCATTAACTTTAATTCTATTTAATCTTCGATTAACTTTTTTAGCTAAATTATATAAAGAAGGATGTTTCTTAATAAATTTAATAATCATATTTTTCATACTACATACCTCCCTTACTATCTAACAAAGCTAATATATGATTTAAGATTATAGGTAAATCATAATTTTCTTTCGTAAAGTTTCTCTCTTTACTAGCAATTTCCTTGTAATCCTTATCATGACTATTATAATATTCGATCCTATCTACTATCTCATCAAGTGAATTACAAACAGCTTCATCAGGAAAAATATATTCAATTCCCTCCCATTTAAGTGCAAGTCCAATACCATTACTAGCCATACATTCAAAAGGAGCAATATGGAAACTCTCTGGAACTTTTTTGCTAGTTAAAGAAAAAGTATATCCAATTTTCTTTAAGAATTCCTTAGTGTCTGTCCATCCTGTATAAATAACAGATTCTTCTAAACCATTTTCTTTAATTTTTTTATCTACTTCCTCATAATAGGCTCTTTCTTCAGGAATATTTCTTGTATTAGCAAATTCTTCTGGTCTTTTACCTGCAATATATAATTTATACTTATCATTTTTCTTCTTAAGTTTAATCAATATATCAACAGCTTTATCAAAACCTTTTTTCTTAGGTAATATTCCAATCATTGCTAAATTATACTTATAATCATCTTCTTTTTTAGTTGAATAAGCATCAACATCAATAAAATTATTAACTACTGTAACTTTTTCTCTAGGAATAGAAAACTTATCAATAAAATGTTCCATGTAATAATAAGCAACCGTAATTACTGTATCAACATTATTCCAATTAACTTGAAAGCCATATTTCTTATCCATTTCAAATCGATGTGCTCTAATAAATAACCTTTGATGTGAATATAGGTGATTAGAATACCAAGATGCATTTAAAAGCATCCATTCACACCATATAATATCATTTTTTTCTAGCAATTTATTTGCTTCTTTTTCATCTAAATTAGTATATTCAGGATATTCCTGTATCGTAAGTTCATAATTCTTTTCAAAATAAGGAAATAATGGCTTAATAAACTTAAGATCATGTCCACTTATTAATAATCTCATTTTCTTCTTAGGAAATACATCTAAAGCTGATACGACACTCTTATATACATTATCAGTCGAAAATCTTTCGACACATTTCTCTAAATTCTTAGATAATTTACCATATTTCTCTTTATTATTAAAAAATGTTAATATCTTATCTACACAATCTTTTATACTATCAACAAATAAAGGATAATCTTTTCCTAAAACATCTTCATGCATCTTTGTTCTTCTTAATATCAAAGGTACATTACAAAAACAATATTCAAGTATCTTAGAAGATAATTCTAATGACTCATCATTATCAATATCTGTACTTCTAAACGAATAACCTAATTCACAAGAATTAATAATAGAAGTCGTATCACTTTTAGGTAAGGAACCATAAAATACCACATTTGGCATACTATTTAACTTATCTAATATTTCTTTTTTCTTACTTGCCATATCCCTATTAAATTTATCTCCAATAAAATGAAGTGTAATTTCTTTATCTTTCTTATATAGTTCATCCATTATCTCAATTAATTCTAAAATATTCCATCCTGCCGCTATTTTACCAGCATAAACAATCGTCTTCTTCATTTTAGGTTTAGCAATAAAATCATCTTTAAAAATCATCGGATTAAGCAATTTAAATTTTTTACCATCAATTTTCAAAACATCTTCTAAATATTCTTTCATTTGTATCGTTTGAACAAAGAATTGATTTGTATTATCATATATATAAGTTAATTCATCAATTTCTTCTTTCGTAATCTTTTCTTTATCGTGACAAAAATTAGTTAAATATGGAATTAATTTATCTGCTAATTGTTTATCTCTAACTATCGTACTAACAGCCTCAAATCCCCTTACAATAATACATGAATAATCTCTCAGATCGTCAATTTTTTTCATAATTTTAACTACATTAGAAGTATCAACTGACTTCTCTTTACAAATATAATTATCACTATTTAAAATAGACACATTCTTTAAATGACTTAAATCTTTTACCAAAATATCATTAACAATTCTTTCTTTCACCAAAATATCGACAACATTATCATTGTCTTTAGCAAGAAGTTTGGCTAAAGACACAAGCCATATCGAAGAACCATCTACTATATTTAAATTTAAATCACCATATAACAATATTTTTCTCTTCACAAAATCACCTATCTTAATTTAAATCAATTATTTCATACCAATACAATTATAATGTTTTTTAGCAAGTATTCTCTTCTTAGCCTTTTCTTCTACAAATTCATCATTAGCCAAAGTAATAACTAAATAATCACAATTATCAAGTACATAGTCTAAAGATTTAACTTCAATATCATTAATTTTATCCTTATTAGTATTAGGTTCACATCCATATACATTATATCCTTTTTTAATTAAATCTTCTGCAAGAATAATTGATGGACTTTCTCTCAAATCATCAATATTAGGTTTATAAGCTAATCCTAAAACTCCAATTTTAGTATTTTTATCATGATTAACATCTTCTTCAACTTGATTAGATACCCATAGAGGTTTAAAATCATTAATATGTCTAGCCGTATTAATTAATTTAGCTTTATCACCAAATTTTTCTACTAAAAACCAAGGATCTACGGCAATACAATGACCGCCTACTCCAACTCCTGGAGTTAATATATTTACTCTTGGATGTTTATTAGCTAATTCAATTAACTTAAATGCATCAATACCTAACTCATTACAAATAATAGATAACTCATTAGCATAAGCAATATTAATATCGCGGAAAGTATTTTCAACTAACTTACACATTTCTGCCGTAACATCATCAGTAACATAACAAGTACCCTCTTTAACAAAAGATTCATATAAACTTTTAGCCATTAAACCAGCTTCTTCTTTTTCACTACCAATAATTCTATCATTATGTTCAAGTTCATATAAAATTCTACCTGGAAGAACTCTCTCTGGACAATGAGCAACATAAAAATCATCTCTACTCATTCCTGTATCTTTTTCGATAATATCTGCAACTAATTTTGTTGTAAGAGGAGGTACTGTTGATTCAAGTATAACTAAATCACCTTTCTTAACAACCGTAGCAACCGTATGAGCCGCACTTTCTACATATGATAAATCCGCAAGTTTTTCTTCGTGATTTTCCTTAAATGGTGTAGGTACACACATAATATATACATCAGCAGGTTGTACCTCAGAATAAGCCTTAAACTTACCACTGTCAACTACTTTTTTAAACTCCTCTTGTAAATTATTCTCAACAATATGTATTTTACCATCATTTAATGATTTAACAACTTCTTTATTAGGATCATATCCTTTTACTAAATGTCCTGCTTTAGCAAGAACTATTGACGTAGGTAATCCAATATAACCTAGTCCTAAAACTGAAATTTCTTTATTATCCATATTATATTCTTTCATCTTCTACTTCTCCTTCTTTCATTTATTTACTTTATTACAAAAGCACATATATTATAGCATATATTTATTTATTAAGCAATTATTAATCCAATAAAAACCTAGTAATAAGCTTAATCTTTTTATTACAATAAAAATCAATTTTTATCACATACGTTGGTATAGGATCACTACCTTGTTTAACCATCCATCCTAATAACCTAGGTTCCTTTTGTCCTTTAATTAAACTAATATCATATTTACTACTACTTTTAATCACTATTGCCATAACTCTTTTATCATTACGATAAACTTCCAATTTATTATTGTTAATCATTTTAACATCCAAATCAACTGCTAAATTCCACAATATCGTATATTTATTATCAACATTAGAACTAACAATATCTTTAACAATAATCATATCTTTTTTCTTCTTATATAAAACATTTCTTTCAAATTTAACATTCTTATATCTCTCTGTTACTCCTGTAATAGATACATTTAATGGATTATTAATATCATATTTATCAATATAAGTACCATTATAATTATAATCATTAGGAATATTTTTTTCTTCCACTAATCCCTTATCATTAACAATTAAAGTATTATGAGCCCATGAAGAATAAGCATATTTTGTATAAGGATCATCATACTGATATCCATTTGCTCCAGCTTCCGTAATAATTTCTCCATCCCTATATATGATTAACCCATTCTCATCACTATGTTTATGATAAAAAGAATTATAAGCATTATAAAAGAGCACATAAGTTGATTTCTCTTTCTTATCTATATCTTTTCTAAAAACAGCATATCCACTTTCCGGATAAACAATATTTTCTTTAGGTTTAACTTTATCTAAATCAACAAATTTTTCAAGTGAACTTGCCCAACTTAATCGTCCTTCTGTACCATCTCCTATTCGAGGTAATAACTGATTGGGCATCATAATATTAACACAATAATCAACCATTTTGTTAATCTTATCTTGCATATCTTTAACATCAAAACCAATTTTCTTAAATACATTAAAAATAACCTTCATATTTTCTAAAATAAGTGCTTGATATACAGGTGAATGTTCTTTCAATACTCCCTCATCAGTAATAGCAAAATTAAAATATTCACATATATTTTTTGCTATATCTTCAAGCTTATAGTTACTATATTTATTTTGAAAACAATATAAATAAGTAAATGCCGCAATATCCTGATACAATCCATGATTAGTACCTCTCGTATTAAAATGATCTTCCATAAGTAAGTTAGCTTCATATATAATAAAAGATAGTAATTTATTTTTCTTAGTATCACTAAGTTTATCATGAAAATGAGCATAAAAATATATCCAAGCAAAAACCCTTTTAGCAACAGTCATATCATTATATGTTAAACCATTAAATTGTGATGTATATTCATAATTATCAATAAAAAATTCTATTGTTTTATAATAATTATCAATTATTTTATCACTTGTCTTTTCATCATCTATTTCTTTAATTAAATCACAATAAATAATACAATTACTATATGCATTTAAAGAAAGTAAATAATTTCTAGGTTTATCACTACTCCAACTTGATAAATCTAATACTTTTATTTCTTCATATCCTTTTACTTCATACCAAATATCATTTAAACCATTAGCTATTAATTGATCTTTTGAAATATTATTATAATTTCTTGTAAATAAATTAAAAGCCTTAAGTAAATCCTCTAAAAGATCCGATTTAATAACGATATTTTCTTTTATATCAATTTTCTTAGTATCATTAACTTCTATAACTTTAATATTATCAATATTAATTTCTACTTCACCCATAGCAAATAAATATATCTTAAAGTTATTATACTCTTTATGTATTTTAATAATATTAAATGAGGAATTTACTCCTAAAACAAATTCTTCTTGTATTACATTATCTAAATAAGTAAATAGTTTAACAATAATTCTAGCATATTTTTTCTTACATATTCCTTTAATATCAAAAAAGTAATAATGATCTTTTTCAAATAATGTATTATTATTTTTATATAATAAAGTCTTATTTGTATCAATTATTGATATATTACATTTAATTTCTTTATTAATTTTAATATACGTAATTTCCTTACCAAATTCATATAACAATTCTTTTTTAGGAAAACCTGTCATTGTTTATCCCCTTTCTTATTTATATTTAACATAACTATATCTATCTATTGAAAAACACATACCTTTTTTCATTTTCAATTTACCATTTAAATATTTATCTAAATCATTACTACTTTTAATAACCTCTCTCTTAATAATACCTACTCCTAAATCCAAATTATCAACATATTGATACTCATTACCCTTATTTTTTAATACTTTCTTATTATCTTCATAAACATAATAACTGCCCTTACCAATAAAACTATAATTATTTAAATACTTATCCGCTAGTATTAAATCTAATAAATAATTTTCTTCATAGATATCATTACCATTCATCACAGAAATAAAATCATAATCACTAATAATATCATATACGTCTTTAATGTTATCATAACATTTATATTTAGCTTTAATCTTAGATTTACCATATAATATCAAAGTTTTATCTTCTATTTTTTGTTTCTCAAATGATTTAATAATACTATCACCATTATTATTATCAATAATTCCAATAACAAGTAATTTCTTTTTCTCTTTAATATAAGGTAACCCTAACTTACTAAACATTTCTTCTACTCTATTCTTATAAGTATGTTTACTTAGTACTTCTCTAACCCCTCTTATACATATATCTTCATAATAACTATTATCATGATATAATCTATCATAAATTTTCGCTGTGTACTAGTTTGTAAGGGGTGAGTAGTTATACTCCGCATATACTTCATCAAAGTTGATACCTGATGAATT